>JACZST010000056.1 GCA_022574065.1 Acidobacteriota bacterium | reverse complement strand
ACAGCACACCGTGGTTGCTCGGCGAGGTGACACCGCCAATCGACCAGGACGTGTGGGAGTTGTACGGCCCGGACGACTGGACGCAATCGCGAGATCTGGCAGCCGAGATGCCGGACAAGCTGGTGGAGCTGCAACGCCTGTTCATCCTCGAGGCGTCGAAATATCAGGTGTTTCCACTCGATGACAGGCGTGTCGAGCGGTTCAACTCCGACCTCGCCGGCCGTCCACTCCTGATCCGCGGCAACTCGCAGGTCCTGTTTGGCGGTATGGGCCGCCTCTCCGAGAGCAGCGTTGTGAATACGAAGAACAAGAGCCATGCCATCACCGCTCAGGTCGCGGTTCCCGACGGCGACGCACACGGTGTGATCGTCGCCCAGGGCGGGGCCTTCGGCGGCTGGAGCCTGTACGCGACAGAAGGCAGGCTGGCCTATTGCTACAACTACTTCGGTCTCCAGCGCTTCAAGGTCTACGCCAAGTCGGAGCTGAGTGCCGGTGACCACCAGGTGCGCATGGAGTTCGCTTATGACGGCGGAGGACTTGGCCTTGGCGGAACCGCAACCCTGTATGTCGACGGGACCCAGGTCGGCCAGGGACGGATCGACATGACCCAGCCCATGATGTTCTCCGCAGACGAGACCACCGATGTCGGGAGCGACACCGCCACCCCGGTGAGCGACGACTACGGGCCCAAGGACAGCCACTTCACCGGGCGCATCGAATGGGTCCAGATCGACCTCGGTGAAGATGCCGAGGACGCCGACCATTACATCAGTGACGAGGAGCGGCTCCGCATCGCCATGTCGGTCCAGTAGCCCTCACCAGCGGCTGTCCACGTAGGCTCCTCCCATGCGCGCCATCATCGTGGTTGTTCCTGCGCTGGCCTTGGTCCTCGTCTCCTGTACGTCGGCGGGTGACGAACCGGCGCCGTCGCTCCCAGAGGTCATCCCGTCGTCTTCGCTTCCGGAGGTCATACCGTCGCTCCCCCCGACCACGGAGGCGCAGGCGCCCGAACCCGAGGTCCCGGAGACGACCACTTCTGACGAGGGGTACCTGTGGAGCGTCGGCGACTGCGTCGACCTCGGTGTCGATGCCGCGGCCGAACTTCCGTACGCGCCCTACGGTACCGGGCTCCTGATGGATTGCGCCGAGCCCCACACCCATGAGGTGTACTTCACGGCGACGCTGTCGGGCGGCTCCGACGCACCATTTCCCGACGACTTGAATGACCGGCTCTTTGACGTGTGCTTCGTCGAGTTCGCCGAGGTCATGGGGTTCTCGTCGTCCAACTCGACACTGAATGTGCTGCTCTATCTGCCGGACGCCGAGGAATGGGCCGCCGGGGAGCGATACCACGCTTGTGTCGTCTATCAGAGCGGTACGGACGCGAGCTATTCGGAGCTGGTCGGAGCGGTGGCGGACGATCCCGGCACCTACACATGGCAGGTGAGTGCCGGGTCTTGCTACGACGTGGACAATCCGCAGCTGCTGGCGGTGAGCACCCCCGTGGACTGCGTCGAGGAGCACAGCATCGAGATGATCGGTGAGGCGGTGCTGGCGCCGGACGACGCCATCTACCCGGGCACGGAAGCCATCGATCGGGATGCCGACGAGGCCTGCGATGCCCTGCTCGCCGACTACGCGGTCCAGCCGCTCGAGGACCTACCGGTGCTGACCTTTCCTCTTCCGACGCCGTTCAGTGAGGGGGAGTGGGACACCGGGCAACGCACGGTGCGGTGTTTTGCGTTCGCCAGCACCCTCGACCAGGGGCTCCTTGTCGTGGTCGGCTCGCTTGGTGAAGGGACCTTCGAGATTGTCGAAATCGACCGGGGTGTCCAGGTCTGATCAGCATGCGCGCAGCCATCTATCACAAGTTCGGCGGCCCGATTCTGATCGAACACGTACCGGAACCGGAGCCCCCCCGGGACGGCGTGGTGATCGAGGTCGAGGCCTCAGGGTTGTGCCGATCCGATCTCCACGGTTGGGACGGCCTTGACCCCGACGTCGAATTGCCCATGGTGCCTGGTCATGAGCTGGCCGGAGTCATCGGTGCCGTCGGCGGCGACGTGCGCACCTGGGCGGTTGGGGATCGAGTCACGGTTCCCTTTTGCTGCGGGTGCGGGGTCTGCGAGCAATGCGAGGCTGGTAATACACAGATCTGTGACGACTATTTCCAGCCAGGGTTCACCGGCTGGGGATCGTTTGCGCAGCGCGTGGCCATTCCCGCCGCGGATGTGAACCTGGTAGCGCTGCCGGACGATCTCGATTACCCGGAAGGGTCGATACTCGGCTGCCGTTTCATCACCGCCTACCGGGCCGTTGTGCAGCGGGGGCGAGTGAGCGAGGGCGAGTGGCTTGCGGTGTACGGGTGCGGCGGCCTGGGTCTTTCCGCAGTGATGATCGGGGCGGCCAAAGGGGCCCGGGTGGTCGCCATCGATATCGGCGACACCACGCTGGAATTGGCCAGTTCGCTCGGGGCGGAGGCAACTGTCAACGCCACCTCGGAGGACGTGCCGGGTGCGGTGGTGGAGTTGACCGCCGGTGGTGCCGATGTGTCGATCGACGCCCTTGGGAGCCCGGAGGTGGCGACCGACGCACTGCTCAGCCTGCGCAAGCTGGGCCGGCATGTGCAGGTAGGGCTACTCAACGAGGGCCCGACGCCGCTTCCCATGGACGCGGTCATCACTCGTGAGCTGGAGGTCCTTGGCAGCCACGGCATGGCAGTTGGTGACTACGGCGAGATATTCGACCTGGTCGCCGGCCTCGACCTGTCCAAGTTGATCAGCCGGCGGCTGTCCCTCGATGAGTTCCCCGCGGCGCTCGAATCGATGCGCGCCTTTACGGGCGCGGGTATCTCGGTGGTCACCGATTTCGACTGAGAAAGAGTCACAAGGACTCGAGTCGCAAGTCGCAAGACGCAAGCCGGAACCCTTCGGACTGATGACTGACGACTCTGACGACTGACGAGTTGTTCGGGCCGGTGGCCGGCGGCCGGTGACATGTGACTGACGACAGTCTTACGATTGGCGGATGGCAGTCATCGGCCGGATACTCATCGACGGCGAGTTCTTCGATGCCGAATCGGCCTCGATCTCGGTGCTCGATGTCGGGTTTCAACGCGGCTACGGCTGTTTCGAGGCGGTGCGTGCCTACGACGGTCGTATGTTTCGGCTCGACGCCCATCTCGATCGGCTCGAGCAGAGCGCAGCAAAGCTGCACCTGCCCGTTCCCGACCGCGACGATCTGGTGGCCTGGTGCACGACCGTCGCCGAGGCCGCTGGTGACAGCGTCGTCCGAACCCTCGTGTCGGGTGGGACCGACCCCAGGAACTTGGGAACCAATTCGAGAACGGTCGTGGTCGCCGAGGCGGTGCCACCGCAGCCATCGATGCTCTCGCTCCAGTCCAGGATCGCCCCGTGGCACACCGATGGTGACTGGTTCGAGCTCACCGGCGCCAAGGCGCTGTCATACGGGTTCAATCTGGCTGCTTCCGTCGAAGCGCAGAGCGCTGGCTACGACGACGCCCTCCTGATCGGCAGGAGCGGCAACGTCCTCGAAGGACCGACGTTCTCGGTCGCCTGGATAACCGACGACACCTTTCATACCCCCAGCCTCGAGATCGGGATCCTGGAGTCGATCACGCGGCAAGCTTCGATCGAGGTCGCTGAACGAGTTGGCATCCCGGTCGTCGAAGGCGTCTACGACCTAGACGATGTCTTCGGAGCCGCCGAGGTCGTTGCGTTGTCCACGGTGAAAGAGGTGCATCCGGTTGGTCGGGTCGACGATCGGGAGTTCGTCCCCGGTCCGGTCACCGCTGCCCTGGCAGCCGGGTTCGCTGAGCTCGTTGCCGACGAGCTGGATCGGTGACCGCCGGGCTGGCAGAGGCTGTCGACAGCCTCTACCGCGAAGTGGTCATGGAGCCGGAGCGCTGGAACGATTCGGCGTTCGCCGACTGGCTCGAGACCATCGGGCTCAACGCTTTTTCGATTGATCGCGATGAGGCGAAACTGCTGCGCCGAGCGATCAGGAATGCGATCAAGCTCCAGACTTTCTGGTTGGCTGCCGATGCAGATCGAAAGGCTACGGAGCGATCGTGGAGGGCTCGAGTCGACATCGCGGTCGGTGTACCTGCCTGGCGACCGCCACTGGAACTGGCAATGAAGGAGCTGTATGCGAACCCGACGCCTGAGGGATTCGACGAAGTGTCGATGAGATTTCGAGTCGTGAACGGCACCGGGTGGTTGGAGGGAACCTCGTTCCAGGCGTGGCAGGCCGAAGAGATCGGTAAAGGCGATGCTCGGTAGAGTCGGCCGTATGTGGGTGCGAGTGATCGTCGTCGCAGGGGTAATGCTCACCGCCGGCTGTACGTTCGGTAGCACCGAAACGACGACAACAACTGCGCAGCCTGTTACCACGACCCTGCCGCCGGAGACGACGACTTCGACGACCGCTACCACGCTTGCCCCGCTCTCTGCGCCCCGTTTCCCTTCGTATCGGATCGTGACCCGTATCGATGACGCCAACGGTGGCGATACGGTGGTGGTGCTGCTCGACAGCGGATCCGTCGAGGTGCTGACCGACATCGACCTCTACGACGTGATTGGTGATGTCGTCGATAAGTTCCCGCCGATTTTCGAGGCTCACGTCGTCGACTCGCTCGCAGCCGCCGACGCGGTTCTGTTGGAGGAGCCGACCGACGAGCAGCTCCAGGAGCTCGCCGAGCATTATCTCGTCAGCCTCGAAGAGGGATTCAGAATTGTCTACCGGGGCCCGTTCGCAGAGCTCGGGACGACAGTCTTGGGGAGCTGAGGAAGTCGCAAGTCTCACGTCACAGGTCAATGCCGGCGCCTCTTGTGTCTTGCGACTCGTGACTCTCAGCTCAGCAGCAGTGATGCGATCAGCAGGAACCCGGCGAAGCTGACCAGGTCGGTGATCACGGTCAGGAAGATGTTCGAGGCCAGCGCAGGATCCTGGCCCATGGACCTGAGCAGGATCGGGATCCCGGCACCGACAACGCCGGCGGTCGTGAATGCGATCACGACCGACACGAACAGGATGATCGCCATCTCTGCCGATGTGATCGAGCTTTGTTCCCCAAAGAGGCCGACGGTGATCGCCCCCAGCGCTGCGGCGAGCACGGCGATCACGAGCCCGTTGATCATGGTGACCGCAACCTCGCGCCGGACCGCCCTGCCCGCCCTGCCAGGCGGCAGGTCTCCCACCGCGATCGACCGGATGATCACCGCCAGGCTCTGCGCGCCCGAGTTACCCCCGAGCAGGGCGACGAGCGGCATGTAGGCCGCCAGCACAACGGCACCGATCAGGATCGACTCGAACTGAGCGATCAAGAAGGCGAGCAACAATCCGACCACGAGGTTGAATAGGATCCACGGCAAACGCCTGCGCACCGATCGTCCGATCGGCGTGAAGATCGAGTCCTCCTCGTGCACGCCCATCATCACCGCGATGTCCTCGCCGGCTTCGGCCCGAATCGCTTCGATGGCCCGGTCGACCTTCACCATCCCGACCAACCGCTCTGAGGCATCGACTACAGGGATGGCGAGGAGGTGGTAGCGCTGGATCAGCTCGGACACCACCTCGCGGTCTGTCGAGACGTCCACGGAGACGGGATGTCCCACCATGACCTCGTCCAGGCCCTGACCCGGCCTGGCGAAGACGAGCTCCCGGAACGACACGACGCCGCGCAGCAGATCCGTATCGTCGATCACGTACACATAGGACAGGTTGGAGCCGAGGTCGGCATGCATCCGGCGCAGCCCATCGACCGCCTCCCCGACGGTGAGTCCGACCGGCAGCGCGGCATAGTCGGTGGTCATCATCCCGCCCGCCGTATCAGGCTCGTGCTCCATCAGCTGCTCGATCTCGACTGCCGTGTCGGGGTCGAGGGCTGCAATGATTGCGCTCTGCTCGTCCACCTCGAGCACCCCGACCAGGTCGGCGGCCTGGTCGGCGTCCATTGCCGCAATCAGCTCCGCGGCAGCCGCCGGTCGGATCGACTCGATAACGTCGGCGGCCGCCTCGGGGCGCATCTCGTCGAGCACCTCGCCGGCGTGATCGGTCTCGAGTTCGGCCAGCAGGTCGGCTGCTCCCTCTTCGGGGAGGGCTTCGAGGATGTCGGCGGCGTTCTCCGGCGTGTGCTCGGCGAGGTCTTCCCATTCCTCGGGGTGGGTGTCGAGGTAGGCCTCGGCTTCCTGCGGGCTTCGCCGCGCCATATCGCGAACGGTCTCGACCACGGCGCGCGGCCCGGGAATCCGGATTTTCATGGCAGGAGTACCGAGCCCAACACGATGGCGTTCGGTTCCGCCCGCTGGATCATCTCCCCGATCCGGTAAGCCCCGTCGCCGGATGCCTCGAGCCGATCGACGAGAGCATCTACATCGTCAGGGGATACCGCGAGGAGGAGCCCGCCGTTGGTTTGGGCGTCGTAGAGCAGGTTCAGGGTGGTGTCGTCAGTCGTTCCGACGTCGACCGATCCCTGCAGCGATCTTCGGTTTCGCTTCGAGCCCCCGGGAAAGTGGCCGGCCTCGAACAAGTCGGCGGTGCCGTCGATGATCGGTACTCGCTCCGGGTCGACGACGGCGGTTACCCCACTGGCGTTCGCCATCTCCTGGAGGTGACCAAGCAGGCCGTACCCGGTGACATCGGTTCCTGCGACAACACCCGTTGCCACCGCCGCCACCGCCGCCGAGTCGTTCAACCTGGTCATCAGACCGGCAGCAGCATCCATGACCCCGGCCGGTGCGGCACCGGCCTTGAGGGCGGTTGTGATGACACCGGTCCCGAGCGGCTTGGTCAACACGAGCACGTCGCCCGCAGCCGCGCCGCCGTTGGTGATCATGTGCTCGGGGTCGACGGTCCCGGTGATGGCGAACCCGTACTTGGGCTCCGGGTCATCGATCGAGTGTCCGCCGACGAGCGTGCATCCCGCTTCGGCGAGTACCGCCAGGCCTCCGTCGATCACGTCGGCGGCCAGGTCCCACGGCAGCGTGTCTCGCGGCCACGACAGCAGCTGGAGCGCAGTCAGCGGTGTGCCGCCCATGGCATAGACGTCGGAGAGGGCATTGGCGGCAGCTATTCGCCCCCACAGTTCTGCATCGTCGACGATCGGCGTGAAGAAGTCGACGGTCTGGACGAGGGCGACGTTGTCGGTGATCCGCATGACCCCGGCGTCGTCCGCCCCGGCAATACCTACGAGGAGGTCCGGGTGTTGGGTGGCAGGGGTTCCGTGCGCGCGGCGCAAGACCTGCGCCAGCTCGTCAGGTGCGAGCTTGCAGGCTCAACCCGAGCCGTGACTGAACGTGGTGAGACGGATGGCGTCCATGCGCCGGAGCGTACCGTCGGTGGTTGCGGAGGACGCGCAGGGGCTCCAGACTCGGTGCATGGACGAGAACGCACGACAGCGCCTGGATGCCATCAGCGGCTCACTCGGCATCGGTAACCTGCAACGCCACATCTTCCTGTGCGCCATGCAGACGAAACCAAGATGCTCGACCTTTGACGACAGCGCCGAGACCTGGAGGTATCTCAAGAAACGCTTGAAGGAGCTCGATCTGGCTTCGGCCCCTGCGCCCTGGCGGAGCTCCGATACGGATCAGCCACCTCCGGACACCCCGGTGGGAACCGGCACAGTGTTGCGGTCCAAGGTGGACTGCCTCCGCATCTGCGAACAGGGCCCGATCGCAGTCGTCTACCCGGAAGGGGTGTGGTACCACTCCGTGTCGGTGGATGTGATGGAGCGGATCATCGTTGAGCACCTCATCGGCGGGACTCCGGTTGCGGAGTACGTCTTTGCTGCCGACGACCTCCGGTCGTCGGAGTAGTCAGGCAATACGTAGCACGTCCCTGGGTACCCTTTTGTCAGTGACCATCGTCCTGATAATCGTTGCCGTGCCTATCGGCCTCTGGCTCGCCTACCGACTGTTCGGCTCCGACCGGGAGCCGGCCTACGAAGGACCTCAGGTGAGGCCGATCCGGGTTCCCGGCCGAAGCGTGTTCGTCGACGAACGCGAGTTTTTCGTGCGTGAGATCGGGCCCATCGACGCGCCAACACTGGTGCTGGCTCATGGCTGGAGCTTCGACGGCGAGATGAATTTCTTCTCGATCATCCCCGAGCTGTCACAGCGGTACCGGCTGATCATCCCCGACCATCGCAACCACGGAAAGTCGGACCGGATCCGGGGTCCGTTCGACATCGAGGACCTGGCGACCGAGCTCGAAGGAGTGCTCACCGCGCTCGGCCACGAGCGGGTCAACCTCTTCGGCTATTCGATGGGCGGTATGGCGGCGCAGGTCTTCGCCCATCGACATCCCGAGCGTGTCGACCGGCTGATCCTCGCCGGTACTGCCGCTTACCCCATCGACCGGTTCCGTATCGCCCTCCGATTCTCGTTCTGGCTGGCAAGGGCGGTTGCCAGGGTGTCGAAAAAGGAGGCAGCGATGTTCACCTACCGCTACCTCCTCAGGCATGAGCTCATCGATACCAGCACCCAGCGTTGGATGTGGGCGGCGCTGCTCAACCGCGACCCGACCCTGTTCTACGAGTCGGGTAATGCGATTTTGCGCTTCGACGCACGCGAGTGGGTCGGCGAGATCTCTGTTCCTACGATGGTGATCATCCCCGGTCGCGATGAGGTAGTCCCGGTGCGCGCCCAGCGCGACCTCGCTGCCAGGCTCGCCGACCCGGTTGTTATCGAGATAGAAGAGGGCGGCCATGCTTCCGTGCTGTCACGTTCCGAGGTGTACGTCAAGGCCATCGACGAGTTTCTCGATGGGTGACGGAACCGTCCAACGCCGGGCGCGCTCGCGCGTTGGGGCTAGCGCTGGTCTCTCGGCCCATCGACGGAGCGACCGCGGCACAATGGGGGCCGGCGACCGTCGCGGTCCCGGAGGATGCCAATGCTGGCGACGGCCCTGGCGACGGTCGGCGAGCCGCTGAGGAGGGTTGACCGCATGGAGCGAGCCGTCGGCATCATCGGCGGAGGCACGATGGGAGTCGGTGTCGCGTACCGATTCGCCGTTGCCGGAGCGTCCGTGCACCTTGCCGACCTCGATCTCGACCATGCCGAGCAGTCGGTCGCCCAGGTCCGTGCCTCACTGGATATAGGCGTTGAGCGCGGCAAGCTTGGGCAGGATACGGCTGCGCAGGCTGGGGCAAGGATCACCGCAGTGGCATCGATCGATGACCTACCCGAGGGCCTGGCCTTGATTGTGGAGGTCGTCGTCGAGGATATGGGAATCAAGGCCGACGTGTTGGGGGCGGCCGAGCAGCGTCGTCCCGTCGTCTTGGCCTCGAACACGTCGAGTATCTCGATCGACGATCTCGCCGCCGGCCTGCAAACGCCGCAATCGTTCGCCGGGATGCACTTCTTCAACCCGGTCTGGGCCATCCACCTGGTCGAGGTGATCAGGGGTGCGGCGACGAGCGACATCACCCTGGCAACCATCCTGGAGACGGTGGGATTCCTCGGCATGGAGGCGGCGGTGGTCAACGACGTCCCGGGTTTCGCCTCGAGCCG
>JACZST010000055.1 GCA_022574065.1 Acidobacteriota bacterium | reverse complement strand
GATCGTCCAACACGAGTACGGGTCACCCGATGTCCTGAAACTCGAGGACATCGACAAGCCGGTCGTTGAGGACGGTGAGGTGCTGGTACGCGTTCACTCAGCTTCTCTCCATATCGGTGACTGGCACATGATGAGAGGCCTGCCCTACGTTCTGCGCATGGCGTTCGGGTTGCGCAAGCCGAGGAACAGTGTGCCGGGAACGGATGTCGCAGGGAACGTTGAGGCGGTTGGCAAGAACGTGACAACGCTTCAACCAGGTGATGAGGTATTCGGCTGGTGCAAGGGCGCCTTCGCCGAGTATGCGGGTGCAGGAGAGAACAACTTCCTGCCGAAGCCGGCCAACCTCACGTTTGAGCAAGCCGCGGCCGTACCTACCTCCGCATTTGCAGCCCTCCAGGCTCTTCGCGATCAAGGAAACGTTCGGCCAGGGCAGAAGGTCTTGATCAATGGTGCGTCGGGAGGCGTGGGAACGTTCGCGGTGCAGATTGCCAAGTCGTTCGGAGCGGAAGTGACCGGCGTGTGCAGCACGAGGAACGTGGACATGGTCCGATCGATCGGCGCAGACCATGTCATTGATTACACCAAAGAGGACTTCACTCAAGGTGGGCAGCGTTACGACCTCATCCTCGACAATGTGGCGAACCATTCGTTGCAGGAAACCAGACGAGCCCTCACCCCCGAAGGGACTCTCATACCCAACAGTGGAGAGGGCGGTCTGGGCCGCGTCGTTCAGGCGCTCGTGTTGTCACCGTTCGTGGGCCAGCAAGGGCGCCCGTTCGTTTCGATGCCGAAGAATGAGGACCTGGTTGTTCTCAAGGAGCTCATCGAATCTGGAAAGGTCACACCGGTCATCGACAAAACGTACGGGTTGAGTGAGGTCCCAGAGGCTTTTGGTTATCTGGGGGAGGGACACGCTCGAGGGAAAGTCGTCATCACGGTGTGAGGCGCGGACCTGGGCACAGATCACGGATCTTTGGTATGTAGCGATCGCTTGTACCACATCCGAAAGGGAATCGGACGCAACGCCCTAACCTCTCGACCTCATGAAGATCATCATCGTCGGCGCCGGAGCCGTCGGCTCGTATCTGGCGGAGCGGTTCTCTTCCGAGGGCCAAGACCTCGTCGTCATCGAATCCGATCCGGAGCGGGCCGCCCAGCTCGAGGGCGAGCTCGACGCTCTGGTCATTACCGGAAACGGAGCCTCGTTGGCGACGCTGGAGCAGGCAGGGCTTGGTGAGGCCGATCTCCTCGTCGCCGTCAGCTCATCGGACGCGGTCAATGTGCTGGCGTGTAACGCCGCCACCAAGCTGGGAATCCCGATCACGATCGCCAGGGTCGAGGATCCGGAGCTGAAAGCCGAGGTCGAGGCACTCGGCGTCGACCTCGTCATCGACCCTGGCGAGGCAGCCGCCCGCGAGCTGCTGGTGCTGGTGAGCACCGGTCGTGTCGCCGAGTTCGTGGAGTTCGCCGATGGCGGGCTCGTCATGCTGGGCGCCTATGTCGATTCCGAGTCGGCGGTCGTTGGCATTACGTTGGCCGAGCTCCGCGAGACTGTCGACCAGTGGGATTGGTTGGTGGTGGCCGTCATCCGCCACGGAGAGACGATGATCGCCCGCGGTTCCACTGAGCTGAAGGCTGGCGACCATGTGCTGGTGATGGCGGAGGCGGGGCACACCCAAACACCATACGAACTGCTCGGGCTGGTAGATCGTCCGGCGGAGACTGTGATCATTCTCGGCGGCACCAGGCTCGCTCAAATGACCGCGGCCATGCTCGTCGAGCGTGGTGTGGCGACCACGCTCATCGAGGCGGATCCCGCCCGGTGCCGTCACATCGCCGAGGCCCTGCCCGACGTCGTCGTCGTCTGCGCAGACCCCACCGATCCGAAGATCCTCCGATCGGAAGGTGCTGGAAGCGCCGACGCCGTGCTCGCCCTCACCGGATGGGACAGCGACAATCTCCTGGGGTCGCAGGTGGCACACGCTCTCGGCGCCGGCGAGGTCATCACCCGCTTCAACAACACCGAATTGGTCGGTCTGCTGGGTGGCGCCGGCATCGATGCGACGGTGAGCCCGCGCCGGTCGGCTGCCAACGAGATCCTCCGGTTTGTCCGTCGCGGCCTGATCTACTCCGCGGTCTCGATCCCCGGTTCCGACGCCGAGGCCATCGAACTGGAGGTGGGACCGAACAGTCCCGCCATCGGCAAGACCCTGCGCGACCTCAAGCTTCCGCGGTCGTTGATCATCGGCGGCGTCCAGCGCGATGGGGTCGCGTTCGTCCCGCGGGGGGACACCGAAATCCAGCAAGGGGATCACCTGATCGCGGTGGCGCTCCCGGACGGCATCGCTGCAGCCGAGAAGCTGTCCGGCTGACGCCGTGTCCTTGCGCCACCTGCTCCATGTGGTGGGCGCAGTGGTCGCCGCCGTCGGGGTATCGATGCTGTCCGCCGTCGTGGTCAGCCTCCTGTATCAGGAGTGGTCCGACGCTGCGCAAATCACAGCCGCGGCGGCGGTCACCGCCGTCGTCGGGCTGGCGTTGTGGAGGAGTTTCGATCGGCCCGGGGAACTGAGTGCCAGGGAAGGCTTCGCCGCAGTAGGTCTCGCCTGGACCGCAATGGTTCTTTTCGGAGTGTTGCCCTACCTGTTCACCGGCTCGATCGGCAACTTGACAGACGCCGTGTTCGAGTCGGCGGCGGGCTTCACCACCACCGGCGCCTCCGTGATCCCCGATCCGGCGCTGCTGCCTCACGGAATCCAGTTCTGGCGTTCGCTCACGCAATGGATCGGTGGCATGGGGATCGTCGTGCTGTCGGTGGCGATCCTCCCGCTGCTGGGACTGGGAGCGGTTCAACTGGTCCGCGCCGAGAGCCCGGGACCCACTCCAGAGCGCCTGACGCCGCGTTTCCAAGAGACGGCGAAACGCCTTTGGCTCGTCTATGTCGTGCTCACCGCGATCGAAGCCATCCTGCTCTGGGTGGGGGACATGAGCCTGTTCGAGGCGGTGAACCATTCTTTGACCACACTATCGACCGGCGGCTTCAGCACCAGCGCCGGCTCGCTCGGCGCCTTCTCGGACTATTCGCAGTCGGTCGTCATCGTTTTCATGCTCCTCGCCGGGGTGTCGTTCTCGCTCCACTTCCGAGCCGCCCGCAGCCCTCGAGTCTATTGGAAGAGCGCCGAGCTCCGCCTGTACCTGTCCATCATCGGGGTGGCTGTCATCCTGATGGCGATCGGCACCTGGGGAGGGGCCGTAGTCGATGTGATCCGCAACGCGGTGTTCACCGCGTCCTCGCTCATCACCACCACCGGCTACGCAACGGTTGACTTCGGGCTATGGGGCCCGGCGCTCCAGGTCATGGTCGTGGGCTTGATGTTCATCGGAGGCATGGCCGGATCGACGTCCGGCGCGTTGAAGGTGTACCGGCTCGAGGTGCTGTACGAGGCATCGCGTATGGACGTGCGCCGCCTCATCCATCCACGCGGGGTATTCGTGACCCGGATGGGGAAAAAGCCGGTGCCCGACACGATCGTGGAGGCGATCCAAACCTTCTTCCTCCTGTACATGTTCGCCTTCATGACCGGTACGTTCCTGCTGGCGATCATCGGCTCGCTGGGCGACCCGCAACTCGACCCGATCTCCGCCGTTTCGGCGGTGGCGGCGGCGCTTGGCAATATCGGTCCTGCGCTGGGCCTGCTCGGGCCCACCGACAACTACCTCGTCGTGCCCGCCCTGGGCAAGTGGCTCCTGGCCTCGTTGATGATCGTCGGCCGTCTGGAGATCCTGCCCATCCTCATCCTGTTCAATCGGGACCTCTGGCGGCGCTGATTCCTCGCCGGCTGCTGGCGACGCTGAAGGATGCCGAGGGCATATGAGTCGTCAGGACGGTTCATCGACGCGTCGGGTGGCGACTCTCTTCTGCCAGGTCGATGGTGAGCGTGGGTACCTCGGTGCCGCGCACTCCCTGCGCGCCCGCCTCTCGCTTGTTGGCGCCGAGTCGAGGCGCGGAGCGACGTGCTGCGTCCCAGGGAACGTTCCGTTTTGCCGTGGGCAGCGCCGCGGTGACGGTGTCCATGGACAGAAGGTGCTCGGCTCGCGCCAATACGGCCCGCGGTTCGTCGATCCGGAACACGACCTCGTCGCCGGCGGAGATGCCAATAGCGTCGCGAACCTTCTTGGGGATGGTCACCTGGCCCTTGGTGCTGACCTTTGCGGTGATGTCCATCGCGGCTCCTGACTTGGCGTGGGGATCCCGCAGCCTAACGATCGGTGACGTCGCCATGGCGCCAGGATCGGTAGGAAGGCTCATTAGGGCCTCTCCGATCGACGGAAAGCGACGATCGATCAGTCGGTGGCGCCCAGGGCCTCCATCCGGTCGAGGAGGTCCAGAGAGGCGACGGCGGCCTCGGCCAGTGGGCCTGGTTCGGCGGCGATCTCGGTGAGCACGGCTCTGGACCGGGTTCCCCCTATGTCGGCGAGAAGACGGACGACCGTTGGGGTGAGCCGGCCCGACTCTCGCGCTTGTTCGATCAGGTCGATCGATCGTTCCCCGGCCTTGACCATCGACATGGCGGCGAGCGTCCGCTCCTGTTCGCCGTCACCGGACACGGCCTCGAGCAGCGTTTCGCCGGCACCGGCGGAACCGACGGTTCGCCAAGCGATACCGGCACCAATCACCTTCAGGGAGGCACCGAGACGCATGTTCACAGCTTACGAGCTAGACGACAGTCCACAGGTCGTGGTCATCCCAGTAGTCCGGCTGGTGGGGTGCAATGTGATCGAACCAGCCGTTGCGGTGCTCCTCCACATCGAACGCACCGGTTCGGAAGCGCTGGCCGCCGCGGTCGAGAAGGATGACCAGGTCGAGCCGGACCCTGATGTCCACGATTCGATTGACCCTCGGGAACACAGGAAACCACTTCCGGTGGACGGGCCACGCCATCAGCACCAAACGATCGAAGTCGACACCCTGTCGGGTGGCGAGGGTGGCAACGGTACCGCCGTGGCTGTGGGCAAAGAAGTCGGGAGTGTCCAGCCCCTGGTCGTCGATCCACTGCTTCAGAAGGAGCGCGTCGGCTCTCCTCGCAGTAGGCGAGTAGGCCCCGGTCCAGGTGAAGCTTTCGTCGTGGACCGCAAGGTCGGGGCGGTTGAGGGCGAGCGCCTCGTAGAAGTCACCTCCAGGCTGATACCAGGCGGAGTCGGACGAAAACGTGCCATGGGTGATCACCGCCGTCTCTGACCGTCGGTTGCGCTTCTCCGCGGTTGGCTGCGCGATGACCCGTTGCTTGACATACGGATCCTTGGGGTCGATCTTGCTGAGGGCTTCGGTGGCGAGACTCGCCACCAGCCGGTCGTCGGATTGGGATCCGGCTTCGAGGATGCGACGGATACGCTTGCGAAGCCGGGTGGTCTCCCTGGCGCCGGCGGCGGCCGCCACCTGCACCAAGGGATGTGGGCTGTGCATCGCAGCCTCGAAGAGTGCGGCGGCGCCCTCCGTCGTGGGGTGCTCGTAAAGACCATTGACGGTTCTGGTCATCTCGTCCCGAAGCTGTGGTGCCGGTTGTTCTTCGAGTTCTTTCGTCGACATCCCGAGCGGTTCGGTCGCTTCGTCGACGCGAAGCCGGCGCGACCGCTGCAACGGTCTCAGATCGGGAATCTCGAAGCCGGCGTCTCTGGCTTCCTCGACATCTTCGTCGAACTCATCACCCACCCCCAACACCCCGGCCCGGGCGCTGAGGATCAGGGCTGCCTGTGATGCGGCGACCGATTGTGCTGATTCCAGGACGGGGTCCGGCGTAACCGTGAATGCGTCACGGGGATCCATTGGGTCAAAAGGCTGATAGGCCATGTGCGATTCCTTATCTAGGTTTACAGGCTCGGGGCGTGTGGCGCATGTTGAGGCACATAGGTGACACCTTTGGTGTGGTGACCCGAGGAGGCGTGGCGAACGTCACGTGAGATCGATCGAGACCGAGATGTCGGTTGGACCGGGGAAGATCACGTCGAAGTCCTGACCGGCTGCCTCTTGGTCCGCGAACACTTCTCGCAGCTGATCGACTGGGTAGGGCTTGGCGGGCTCCCTCCGTCGGCGCGAATACGGCTTGTAGGAAGCCGGGTCGTAGGTGAGATGGATGGTGAAGTGCTCGGCGTCGTCGCCGCGGGCGGCGAACAGCATCCGGAACGTCTCCACCTCTGGGTTCCCGTGGGAGCCATCGCCGGAGATCACGTAGTGGTCGGCAGGGAACGTCTCAAAGAAGTCGACATCGACATTCCGGTCGCTCCCGTGGTGGGGGAGCTTCAGCAGGTCGAGTGGCAGCCGGTCATTCGTTCCGAGCACACCGGCAGCACGAGCGTTCCTGATGATGTCGTCACCTCGAGCGTCGCCGGTCAGCAACAGCGTGTGCCCCTCGACTTGTATCAGCGCCACGATGCTCGCCAGGTTGGAGAAGCTGTCGTCGAGATAGGCGGCGGGCCCGAATTTCTTGTGCTCCTTCATGAGTTGTTTGTCCCATGCCTCGTGGAGCTCCCGGAGCTGCTTCTCCTCGGGGCCCAGCACCGTGATCGTGAGCCCATCTGGGAGTTTTACAACCGATTGATCGACCCCGGCTCTCACCAATCCATCGAAGGGGCCATTGACGTTCAACGCCAACGCTGCGGCGTTGTCACGGAGCGTCTGTCCCTGGTTCACGCTCGTCGCCGCGAAGCTGCCCCCATCGCTGAAGCCGGGCTCCTTTCCCGGTCCACCGGCGGCCGCGACGGTCGCATCGGTCTCTCCGAACAGATCATCGAAGCTGTTGTGCCACAACACGTCGACGTCGAGGAACGAATCGTCACTGTCCCGCTGCTCCTTCAACAGCCCGGTGAGCTGGATGAGACCGTCGATGTGGTCGTCGTCGATATGGCTGACCATCATCAGGTCGATGGCGAGGCGCTCGGGCGCCCGCTCCGTGCGCAACTGCGCCAGGCGCGGTTGGAGGGCGTCTCTCCAGACGCCTCTCGGGCCGCCATCGATCAGGCTGACGCGGGGTTGGCTCGGATCGCCGTACAGGAGCAAGAGACAATCACCCTGCTTGGCGCGTAACGCTTCAACCCGCACCATCGTGATTCCTCAAGTCGATCGTGCACGCAGGGTATCGAGCAGGCCGACGCCCGGCCCTGCCCGGGGCACCCAGCCGAACCCTAGAGGCAACGCCGCAGGCATGTACCTGGGTGCGCAAGCGCATGTGCGGTCTTCGCTCGGGCACCGCAGTCGTCAACCGATGCTTTCGCGAGCGTGGACCGTTGTGGTTCGAGGCGTATTGGATCGAAATTCCAGACGCCGGGCGAGGTCCATTGTGTTTACGATGTCAAGTCGCGGTGGCGGAGAACCACATGAACGCGATCGAGGAACTCGTCAACTCGCTTCCCAAGGCCGAGCTCCACCTGCATATCGAAGGCACGTTGGAGCCGGGATTGAAGTTCGAGCTTGCTGCCCGCAACCACGTGGACCTTCCCTACGACTCCGTTGACGAGATGCGGGCCGCCTACGACTTTGGTGATCTTCCGTCGTTCCTCGTGCAGTACTACGAGGGCATGACCGTTCTGCTCACCGAAGACGACTTCTCTGACCTGGCAATGGCGTACTTCCGGCGCGTTGCCGCCCAGAACGTCGTGTACGTCGAGATGTTCTTCGACCCGCAAGCCCACACCACGCGCGGCGTCGACTTCGGCACGGTCATTTCCGGCATACGCCGCGCCCAGCACGACGCCGAGGAGCGGTTCTCGATCAGATCACAGTTGATCATGTGTTTTCTTCGCGATCTGTCGTCCGAGTCGGCCGCCGAGACGTTGAACCAGGCGAGCGAGTATCGGGACTGGATCGTGGGAGTCGGGCTCGACTCCGACGAGCGAGACAACCCTCCGATCAAGTTCCAGCAGGTCTTCATCGACGCCCGTTCCCAGGGCTACAAGCTCACCATGCACTGCGATGTCGATCAGGAGGACTCCGTCGTCCACCTATGGCAGTGTGTCAGCGACATCGGCGTCGATCGCATCGACCACGGGGTGAACGCGCTAGAAGACGACGAACTCGTGGCCGAGATCATCCGACGCGGTCTCGGGCTCACCGTGTGCCCGATCTCCAACGGCTACGTCACCGACGGCACCAAGTCACCAGAAATCAAGGCCATGTTGGACAAGGGCATGCTGGTCACCGTGAACTCCGACGACCCCGCGTATTTTCCCGGCTACATGACGGAGAACCTGGTCACCGCGCAACGAGAAGCCAAGCTCAGCAACGACGAGGTCGTCCAGCTCGTCCGCAACGCATTCACGGTGAGCTGGCTCACCGACGACGAGAAGGCGACCTACCTCAGTCGAGTAGACGAGGTCGCCGGCGAGTTCTCGAACAGCGCGGACCAATGAAGGTGCTCGTGGTCGAGCGGTGGAGAAGCCCGAGATGACACGGGCGATACCGAGGCCGTGTTCCTTTTCTACCAGTTCGACGAGGCAGCACCGCCAGGCCGGTAACGTTTGCGCTGTTCGCAACCCGGCAGGCCTTCGGCTGGTCGATGCGGAAATGCCGGCGGCCGGGTGACAGCGAATAGACAACCTGCGGGGACGCCGCAGATGCACCTACCTCAACCAATGAACGACGACACCCAATTACGAGGAGATATCCGATTGCTCGGCAACCTGCTGGGCGAGACGCTGGTGCGCCAGCACGATGCGTCGCTGCTGGAGCTGGTCGAAGCGGTTCGAGTGCTGACCAAGCGGATCCGGTCCGAGGACGCCGAGGACAGCACGCTTGCCTCGGGCGAGCTGGATCGACTCATCGACGAGCTCGATCTCGACACGGCAATCCGGCTGGTGCGCGCGTTCAGCGCCTACTTCTACCTGGCCAACGTCGCCGAGCAGGTACACCGCATCGCCGCCGGACCGCGGTCCGGTGCGCTGGCGGATACCACCGACCGCATCCTCGCCGCTGAGCTCGATCCCAGCCTGGTCGGCGACATCATCGGGCGTCTGGAGATGCGGCCCGTGTTCACCGCCCATCCCACCGAAGCGGCCAGACGATCGCTCCGCACCAAAACCCTCCGCATCGCCGCCTTGATCGAGGAACGGTTGAGAGTGGCCGATGATCCGGTAGCGGTAGCTCGCATCGAACGTCGCCTCGCCGAGCTCGTCGACCTGATGTGGCAGACCGACGAGCTTCGCTCGGAACGGCCGACTCCCGAGGAGGAGGCGAGATCCACGATCCACGCCTTTGACGATCTCTTTGCGCAAGCCGTGCCCGAGGTGTACGACGAGCTTGACCACCAGATGGCCCGTCTCGGGGTCACAATGGATGTGACAGAGGCGCCGCTGCGTTTCGGCACCTGGGTGGGCGGCGACCGCGATGGCAACCCCAACGTCACCCCGGCGGTGACCGCCGCGGTGATTGAGGTCCAACACGTCCATGCCCTGCGCAACCTCATCGCTGCCATTGAGGAGCTGGCCGCCGAGCTCTCGTCGTCCACCGGCATCATCGGTGTTACCGATGCCCTCCAGCGGTCCCTGGACGTCGATGCCGACCGGT
>JACZST010000054.1 GCA_022574065.1 Acidobacteriota bacterium | reverse complement strand
TCGAGGCCATCGAGATCGCCCAACTCACCCAGCCCGGGGATCGAGTGATCGTCGGCGGGATTCCCGATGACCCTCGAGTTCTGTACTACGCCCAGCGCAAAGGACTCATGATCTATCAGCCTTATGTCACTCGGGAGATTGCCCAAGATCTTGTTGATCACGACAACTATCGAGCCCTCTACCTTGCTGGCCCACTGAGCCACTTGGCGGAGTGGGCCGCGGTCAGGCCGTGGTACGCCCCAGTTACGGCCAATACCCTGCTGCTCGGATCGAGCCTCACCGATCTCGGAGCAGTGGAACTGGCAGCGACGACCGAACCAATGGCGGCGCTACTCGTCGGCGTCGAGTCTTTCGGTGTTGTCGAACTCGAAGGCACCGAGATCCAATGCGACGGCGTCGATCAGGTCGAGATCCCCGGCGGCCCGGGAACTCTCTGGGTGGCGATGCGGGCTATTGGTGAGGCGCGACCGTTGATGCGCTCCGGGATCGTCCCGGTCCCATCGGAGAGTTCCACGCTCGTATGGCAGCCTCCGGATGGGGAGGCGGATCGTCCTGGTGACGTGATGACGTGCATTAACGAAGGATCGATCGTGATCGACATGGCGGTGGTCACCGGTACGAATTGACAGGTGGGTGGGTGACTCTCGATCCGACGGTGCGACCCGGCTCATGCGAGCGTCGCCCGACTCCGAGAAAATGCCAGCCAGTACGAACCTGGCCATGGAAGGGAGATACGCACTGTTCTGGTGGCGTCGCCCGCAGCGAAGCCGTTGGATGGTGACGGAACCTCTGGTTTCGATCAGCGGAAGATCGCCGAAGCGCATCGTGATGATCCGTACCCGATGACCGCCGACGGCGATCTGTGTGGCGAGGTTGAGCGCGATAGTGCCAGCACCGCCGCCCACAGGAGGGATCTCGCGCGAGATCACCAGGATGTTTCATCTCAAGACCCGTTCTGGACCCGTGGCTTGGAAGAGCACGACGGTAGCTGTCGGTTCAATCGGCCGATTCGGCGACTGCGTCTGTGGCTGCTGGAGCATCGTCCTGTCTGTTCCCATTGATCGACGCTCTTCCGGCCGCCAGGAGAAGGTAGAGGATGAGCAGCGGTACCACATGCATCAGCATTCGATTTGCCGAGTCTCCGCTACCGACCCGGAAGGCGCTCCCGCGTAGGTAGCCGGTCAGAGGAAGCGTTAGGAAGAAGCCGGCTATTCCGAGGTTCCATAAGCGGTCCTCGTCGACGTTGCCGATCACGATGGTTGCGATCAAGAGCGGAGGGATGATGTACCAGAAGAATCCCCAGAAACCCCAATACGCGGCGTTGACGGCCATGGAGTTCATGGAGGTGAGCAGCAGTTGAGGGTCCGATTGAATGTGGTACGCAAGCAGCAAAAACGCTCCTCCGAGGGTGAGCCACGGCGCCATGCGGACGACTCGACGTAATCTCGGCACGCCGGCTATCGATGCGAACACGGCGAGAAGCACGGCAATAGCTACGTTGCCAAATAGCGGAGTAAATCCGACCCCCGATCCGGGAAGGTGGGGGCGGAGGACTAACCCGAACCAAGTGGCGGAGACGATTGCGGTGGGGAGAGTGACGACCAGTCGGTCTCGCAGCGTCAGTTGCTGAGTCGAAATGATTGGGATCATGAACAACGCGATGACCATGAGCGACTCGGCCCGGGTGATGGCAACCGCGGCGAATGCGATTCCAGCAATGTAGAGGAACCGGTGCTCGCCTTCTGTCACGGCAAGCCAAGACAGCCCAACGGCAATTAGGAGCAACATCGCCAGGAACAGGTGACCGTTGACGTAGGTGAGGTTGTACACGAACCGATTGGTCGTCAGTAGAAGAGCACCGGCGGCGGCGAGAAGCGCCACCTGCCACCTAGTCGGGACTCTGTCACGCTTCATGACGCGGATTGCTAGCCAGCCGATTGCCGCGAGCGTTGTTGCGCCGAATAGGGGGCTGAGTACCGGCGAATAGCCGGTCCCGTCAACCCACCCGGTAGCTTGAATGAGCGAGACCGTGAGCTGTTGTTTGACAAGCTGCAGATTGTCGAGCGCTTCGAGTCCTCCAGTTTGTTCGAGTGAGCTGGCTGCCCGCAGGTAGCCGAATGAATCGTTCGTCAACCTTGTTGCGTGGATGTTGAGAGCTAACACCGAAACCGATGCAGCCAGAGACGTTGCTATTAGGGTGCCAGCCGCCAGCCGCCGAGCGTCGATCCGGATCGACGGTGCACGAAGGATGACTGCTGACACCACAGCGGCCACAATGGTTGAGGCACTGAGCGCGGAGATGACGCCAAAAGAGTCCATCGCTGCGAGCAAGGCGCCCACGACGACATAGATCGCGCTACCGACTGCAGGAGCGACCGCGCCTACTCCGAATGGCGTGAGCCAATTCGCTGCCGGGGCTACGGCGACTACTCCGATCGCGGTCAGCCATAGGGCGACCATCAGGTGGATCATCGCCGCAATTCCCCCATCAGGTCATCGTCGACGATGAAGGCAGCGCCGTTGTGAAACAGGAGGGACATTGATAGAGGGCCGGGTTCGTTCGAGCTTGAGATTATGTAGAACTCCACAGCGCTCGACGTGGAATCGCCAAGCTGGCCTCTCCCGTCGAAGCGGACGAACCCGAGCAAATGGAGGGCCTCAGTCTCCGTCAACTCCGATCGATAGTCGGCCACCTCGACCGTCATGCGTGCAAGTCGGGTGACGGTGTACCTATCCACCGAGTCTTCGCTGGGAACTCGAAGGGTGCCGCCCCGCGCAATTTCCAGCAGAGCAGTGGCCGCCAAGAACCGCTCTTTTGGCGTCGATCGCGTTGAGCCTGTGAGCGTGACTAAGCGGCCGTCGTCGCGCAGCACAGCGATTCGTTCCCCATGTGCCACATCCGGCACGACCCGCGTTTCCCAAAAGAGGTTGGCGACGCTGCCAAGAATGAACCCCCCTGTGATCAAAGCTAGGAGTCGGGCTGAAGACCTCACATAGCGACGCTAGCTGTCGTTAGAGCGATCCGGCGGCGGTCACTGGCGTCACCCTCTGGTGATCTTGTAGATCATTCCCTCGGCGGAGGTGAGCACGTACATTTCGCCATCGCCGTCTACGCCGAACGAAAGAGGAGTTCCCAGAGTCATATCTTCGGCCGGTTCCCACGCCCACGTCTGGCCGACCTTCCCGTCCTCGAAGATGAAGCTGATGAGCCAATTGCGGCAGAAGTCGGCGAAGAAGGTCCTTCCCTGCAGTGCTGGGATTCCATCGCCCCGATATGTTGGTCCTCCCAGGACTGCACAGCCGGCGATGTTCTGAGAACGGTTGGTGAAGCCTGATGCGTTCTGGTACTCGACGATGGGAAAACGGAAACCGGACCGATCGCAGTCCGAGACGAAGCCATCATCAAGAAAGCACGTGGTCCCCTCGGTGACCACCCACCCGAAGTTGACTCCAGGTACGTCGAGGTCGACCGTGTTGATCTCCTCCCAATAGAATTGGCCGGCATCGCCGATGAACATTCGGTTTGTCGGTGGATCGATCCAGAAGCGGTATGGGTTTCGAAGCCCGTAGGCGAAGGTTTCGTTTGGTTGTCGATCACCAAACGCGTTGACGGCTGGTATTGCATACGGCGAGGCACCATCGACGTCGATCCTCAAGATCCCTCCGAGAAGCACGTCGGGGTTCTGCGCGTTGCCATCGGGGTCTGCGTGTGTACCACCGTCTCCGACCGAGACATAGAGCAGTCCATCGGGACCGAACTGGAGGGTGCCTCCTGCGTGTAGGTCACTGGGCTGCTCGATCGCTAGGATCTCGAGCGGAGGTTTCCCAGTGAGTGTCGCCGTAACCGGATCGACTTGATACTCGACGAGCCGATTGTCGTCGTCTAGATCGGTGTAGAAGACGAACATTCGTCCGTTGTCGGCGAAGTCCGGATGGAACGCCAGACCCAGGAGTCCACCGTCGGCGCCTGGCCTGACTGAGTCGGTTATATCGAGCAGCGCTTCGGGCCGGAGTTCCCCGTCCTCGATTACTCGGACCCTTCCGGCGCGCTCAAGAACGAATAGTCGGTCATCGTTGCGAGGGCTCGCCAGGAATGTCGGCAACTGAAAATCGCCCGGTTCGGTGATCGCGGTCAGAACGAGATCGGGCACCCCTTCGAGTGCGCCGTCTCCGGCGATCGAACTTGGGACGAGTGTGATCGTCGTTGGTCGTGGCGGCTTTGTAGTTGTGGTGGTGGTTGTTGTGAAGTCGGCCTGTGACGTGTGAAACACTCGCTCGGGGTCGAGCTTCCATAACACGCCGACAAGTCCGACGACTCCGACGAGGATGAGGATCGGAACAGTGGCAACCCTCATCCACCCAGTGCGAAACAAGCGGTTGGCGAGTTGGATGGCTCGGTTTGAGATGCTGTCGTAAACGGCAACGGCCAACACCGACACGGCGATGAACCCCAGCACGATCAACGTTCTCGACTGATTCGGATAGGAGTCCCAGTTGCCGCCGGTAACAGCGTCGAGGGCATCCGACATCAAAATGGCGAGCATCGTCACGAGGCTGGCGATGGCGGCAACCGCGATCCAACGGTCGCTAGCAGGCGCGTCGGAGCGACGTGACCGGGCGAAGCTGACGGCAGCCGAAAACAAGAACACGACGAGGCCAGCCACGAGTACGTAATCAAACAGCAGAGCACGGCCGCTGCCCATCGTTGAGCCTTTCCTGGTCCACCGGATCGGTGGATGACGATAGTGGGCTCAGCCGGTCCGACGGTCGGCCCACTCGCGGGCGCCGTCCGGTACGGTCTCTGGATGTCGATCTGGCCTTTCTCGCCCCCACTCACCCCGATGGAAGCCAAGGTAAAGGCTCAGCTCCCTGAAGGAGATTGGGCATACGAGCCGAAGTGGGACGGCTTTCGCGCCGTCGCCTGGAGTGACGAGATTCGGCTCGACAGCAGGAATCACAAGCCGCTGCTGCGTTACTTTCCCGAACTTGAAGGGTCGTTGCGGTCGCTTCCTACAGGAACGGTGGTGGACGGCGAGGTGGTTGTCGTTACCGATGATGTCCTCGACTTCGACGCGCTGCAAAACAGGCTCCATCCTGCTGCGTCGCGTGTCAACCTGCTGGCTGTAGAGACCCCGGCTCAACTCGTGGTCTTCGACCTGGTGGCGATCGACGGTGTGGATCTCAGGAGCGAGCCGTTCTCCCACCGGCGTCTTCGCCTTGAGGTCTTGTTCCCGAGGCTGGATGGATCGTGGCGCCTCACCCCTTCAACCACTGATCGGACGATCGGACTCAGGTGGTTCGACGAATTCGAGGCTGCTGGCTGTGACGGCATCGTGGCCAAGCGACTCGATGGCCCCTACGTCGAAGGCAAGCGCGAGATGGTCAAGGTGAAACACCGCCGTTCGGTCGATTGTGTGGTCGGCGGGTACCGGATCCACAAGGACGGGGACAAGATCGGCTCGATCCTGCTCGGTCTATACGACGGCGACGAGCTCCACTTTGTCGGGCATTGCTCGGGCTTTACCAACCATGACCGCATCGCCATCCTCAGCCAGCTCGACGCGATCAAGGCTGAAGACTCCTTTGGACACGAGGTCCGCCGTCCTGGCGGCGAGAGCAGATGGTCAGCGGGCAAGGATCTTTCGTGGGTGCCGGTCACGCCGGGAGTCGTTGTCGAGATCTCATACGACCAAATCACTGGAGTCCGCTTTCGCCATGCCACCAGGTTCGAGAGATGGCGACCGGACAAGGACGCTGGACATTGCACGATGGATCAACTGGAGCGGCCCGAGGGACCTGGATTTGTTGAGGTCGTGACGGAACTCTGAGCGCTGCGGCTGGGCCCTCTATCTTTGGGGTAGGAGATCGAGCATTGAGGATGAACTGATATGAATAAGGGCATCATTCTGGCCGGAGGCTCCGGAACACGCCTCCTCCCACTGACCTCGATCACGAGCAAGCAGCTACTCCCGGTCTACGACAAGCCGATGATCCACTATCCGCTGTCGACCCTGATGCTTGCGGGGATTCGCGATGTGCTTGTCATCACCACGCCGCGGGACCGCCCTCAATTCGAACAGATGTTGGGCGACGGGGCGCAGTGGGGCATCCAGCTGCGATACGCCACCCAGGATCGGCCCGACGGGATTGCCCAGGCCTTCTTGATTGGTGAAGACTTCATCGATGGCGACAGCGTCTGTCTCATCCTCGGTGACAACATCTTCTACGGGGAGGGTCTGCAGCGGAAGCTGCAGGGTGTCGCATCGACAAACGAGGGCGCGACGGTGTTCGGCTACTACGTGCGCGACCCCGAGCGCTACGGGGTAGTCACGTTTGATGACGAGGGCAACGTGACCGACATCGAAGAGAAACCGGCGACACCCACCTCTCATTACGCCGTTACGGGCCTCTATTTCTACGACAATCGGATCGTCGATGTCGCCAAGTCACTCGCTCCGTCGGATAGGGGAGAACTCGAGATCACCGATGTAAACCGGTGGTATTTGGAGCAGGGCCAGCTGTCGGTGGAGGTGTTGTCGAGGGGAACTGCCTGGCTCGATACCGGAACGCACGATTCCCTGCTCGATGCCGGTAATTTCGTCCAAGTGATTGAGCGGCGGGTCGGCCTCAAAATCGCATGCCTCGAGGAGGTGGCGTTTCGAATGGGCTACATCGACCGAAGTGCGCTGGCCGTCCTCGCCGATGGATACGGCTCCAGCACCTACCGGGAGTATCTCCGTCAGATCGCGAATGGATCGTGAGCTTCGACGTCGAGCCCCTGCTCAATTTGTCCGACGTCTGGGTGGTCACCCCACAGGTGTTCCCCGATGAACGGGGTGAGTTCTTTGAAACCTGGCAGGCCGACAAGTTCAGCGTGCTCGGGATCGATGTCGAATTCGCCCAGGACAACCAATCGTTGTCACGACGTGGGGTGCTCCGCGGGCTCCACTACCAGGTTTCCCCTGATGCTCAGGCGAAGCTGGTGAGAGCGGTCGAAGGGGAAGTATTCGATGTCGTCGTCGATCTGAGGCAGTCGTCTCCGACCTTTGGTAAATGGGCCGGCCGCAAGCTCTCGGCGGCGGATCATCAGATGCTGTGGATTCCCGCAGGGTTTGCCCACGGATTCCTCTCCCTGACGGACCGCGCCGTCGTGCTCTACAAGGCGTCGGCGCCATATGCCGCCGCATCGGAGCGCACCATTCGCTGGGACGATCCCGCGGTCGGTATCGAGTGGCCGGAGATCGACGGTGGCCCGATCCTGTCGGCCAAGGATGCCGACGCTTCGGCATTTGCCGATGCAGACCTCTTCCCGTGAGGGCATTGATCACCGGTGCCGGCGGGCAGCTCGGACTCGAGTTGATCGAAGGGGCGCCACCAGACGCTGACCTCGTAGCCCTTGACCGCAACACGCTCGACATCGCCGACGAAGGGGCTGTCGGCGATGCTGTTGCCGACCACAAACCGGATGTGATCCTCAACGCGGCGGCCTATACGGCGGTGGATCTGGCCGAGGAGGAGTTCGACCGAGCCGACGCGGTCAACGCCGCTGGGCCAGACTTCCTGCGCGATGCCGCCGCCGCAGGCGGTGCTCGCCTCATCCACGTTTCGACGGACTTCGTGTTCGACGGTGCAGCGTCGGAACCGTATGGCTCCGACGCTGTGCCGGCCCCACAGTCCGTCTACGCAAAGACAAAGCTCCGCGGTGAAATGGCTGTGCTCGAGAACCCAGGTGCCGTCGTGATTCGCACATCTCGGGTGTATTCGCGATTTGGCCGCAACTTCGTGTCGTCGATGCTCGATCTGATGAGGACGCGCGATGAGCTACAGGTGGTCGACGACCAGATCGGCTCACCTACCTCGGCGTCTGGCCTGGCGCAGGTGATGTGGCGTTTTGCCGGTAGATCGAACCTCACCGGTCTGTGGCACTGGACAGATTCCGGGTCCTGCACCTGGTACGAATGGGCGTGTGCTATCCAGGCGGAGGCGCTCGACCGTGCGCTGCTAATCCGTGGTGTGCCGATTCATCCAGTATCGACTGCCGACTATCCGACCTCTGCATCGCGCCCCGCCTATTCGGTTCTCGATTGTTCGCGCACCATTGCGGCGCTTGGACTACCGCAGCGTCCGTGGCGGGAGGCCCTCAGTACCATGCTCGACGAGATGGTCGCACCACCCGCCAGACCGAAACCATCGGCCGATAAGGCATGAAGCTCCTCGTAACCGGAGGATCCGGGTTTATCGGGTCGGCTGTGGTGCGGAGTGCGATCGGCCGGGGTTGGAGTGTCGTAAACCTCGACAAGCTCACCTACGCCGCTACCGCGGGCTCCACAGCTGCGGTCGCCGACTCGGACCGGTACGCCTTAGAGCAGGTCGACATCTGTGACGCTGCGGCGCTGGCGGCTGCTTTCGAACGCACCCAGCCCGATGCCGTTATGCACCTTGCGGCTGAATCGCACGTTGATCGCTCGATCGATGGACCGGCCGAGTTCATAAACACCAACATCGTGGGCACCTCGGTGCTGCTCGGTGCGGTTCTGGAGTACTTCGGCCATTTGACCGGGGACCGGGCCGAGTCATTCCGCTTCCATCACGTATCCACCGATGAGGTATTCGGTTCGCTCGGTCTCGACGGTGCATTTACCGTTGATACGCCGTATGACCCGCACTCGCCATATTCAGCCAGCAAGGCCGCGTCAGACCATCTGGTGTCGGCTTGGCACCACACCTATGGGCTCCCGGTGATCCTGAGCAACTGCTCCAACAACTACGGTCCATACCAGTTTCCCGAGAAGCTGATCCCCCTGATGATCATCAACGGAATGCACGGTGACCCCTTGCCGGTATACGGCAAAGGGGAGAACGTGCGCGATTGGCTGTACGTCGAGGATCACGCCGCCGCGTTGCTCGAAATCGTGTCCCGCGGCGAGATCGGCGGTACCTACTTGATCGGTGGTGGGGCCGAGCGCACCAATTTGGAAGTTGTCGGCGGGGTGTGTGACATCCTCGACGAGCTTCGGGCCGGTCAGAGCGGCTCGCATCGAGATGGCATCACGTTCGTGGCAGATCGACCGGGTCATGATCTTCGCTACGCCATCGACTCCTCGGCCACGGAGGCAGCGCTCGGCTGGTCGCCATCCGTCGATTTCGAAGAGGGTCTTCGCAAGACGGTGCAGTGGTATTTGGACAACGAGGGTTGGTGGGCCCCACTGGTCGAGCGCCGCGACGCTGTGGCCCGACGTGGGCTGGGAGCAAGTAGCGGGTGAGCACCGAACCGAGGGTTTCGGTGTCGGTACCGATGTACAACGGAGCCGATCACATTTCCGAGTGCATCGAGTCGGTGTTGGCACAGACGTACGCCGATTTCGAGTTGGTCCTGGTGGACGACGCCTCTGGCGACGGCACGGTTGAAGTCGCCCGCTCCTTCGACGACGCTCGGATCCGGATCATCGAGAACTCAGAACGACTCGGTGCAGCTGGAAACTGGAATGCGGCCCTGCATCACAGCCGGGGAACCTACGTGAAGGTGCTGTCGCACGACGATGTGATATATCCCACGTGTCTCGA
>JACZST010000053.1 GCA_022574065.1 Acidobacteriota bacterium | reverse complement strand
TGGCTTCCTGTGACCATGACGTGCGGCCTTCGGTGCCCGATGCCATGTAGAGCCAATGCCGGGGTCGGGATCTTGCCGAGATATTCGACGACGCATCCCGCATCTTCGCCGCGGCCAGCTCCGCCTCTTGCTCGTCGTAGACGGTTTCTGCCTTCTCGATGAGGCTCAGGACGTCCCCCATGCCCAGAATCCTCGACGCCATCCGCTCCGGATAGAAGGCGTCCAGGTCGTCGATACCCTCCCCGACCCCGACGAACTTGATCGGCCGGCCCGTTACCTCCCTCGCCGATATGGCCGCACCACCCCGGGCGTCGCCGTCGAGCTTGGTGAGGATCAAGCCGGTCAGGTCGATGTAGTCGAGGAAGCCATTGGCAACATTGACCGCCTCCTGGCCCGTCATGGCGTCGAGCACCAGCAGCACCTCATCGGGATCCGCCGCTTTGCGCACCGCAGCGAGCTCCTTCATCAGGTCGTCGTCGATCTGGAGCCGGCCCGCGGTGTCGATGATGACCACGTTCAGCGAATCGCTTCGCGCCGCCTTCAGCGCTCCCTTCACCAGTTTGGGTGCCTTGACGCCACGGTCGGTGTACACAGGGACGCCGATGCGCACACCCAGCTTCTCCAGCTGATCGATGGCCGCCGGCCTCTGTAGGTCGGCGGCGACGAGCATCGGCCGCCTTCCTTTCGATTTCAGGTGCCTGGCGAGTTTGGCTGCGGTCGTCGTCTTCCCCGATCCTTGCAGACCGGCAATGAGGATCACCAGCGGCGGAGCTGCCGGTCTCGCCAACGGCGCCTCATCCTCACCCAGGGTGACGATCAGCTCTTCATGGACGATCTTGATCAACTGCTGAGCCGGGGTAAGGCTCTTCATCACCTCAGCGCCTACCGCTCGTTCCTTGACCCTCGCCAGCATCGACTTGACCACAGAGACATTCACGTCTGCCTCGAGCAGGGCGATACGGACCTCCCTGAGGGCGGCGTCGACGTCGGCTTCGCTGAGCCTGCCCCTGCCACGCAGGCGAGCGAAGGTGTCATTCAACTGGTCGGAAAGCGCCTCGAACATCGAAGACAGAGCTTACGGGGTCACCGGCGGCATCCCGATCTGCCGTGTTCAGGAGGTCTGGGCCCCGACCGCCCGGTCCGCGGTCTCCCGCCGCTCGACATCGACGGCGCCGACCGCGATCACCGCCGCGGCCACCGCGCAGATGAGCAAAACCGCGGGCGCAGCATTGAATCCCGCGCCAAAGGCTTCCAGCTGATAGAGGAGGAGGAACGGAGAGAAGATGGTGGTGAGCAGGAGAGCGACGCCCATCGATGCCCACGCCAGGCGGTGCTGAGGAAGCCGCTGCCATACGAGCACGCCGGCGATGAGTAGCAGCGTCCAGTCGTGGACGACCAGGTGGGCGGCGGCGATCAGACCAACGACGACCGCTCCGGCGTATGCCAGCGGCAAATCGTCGCGCACCCGTCTGACGAACCACACCAGTGCCAGCCCGGCGCCGATCGTGAGTGCGACGGACAATGCCGAGATGAAGGTCGGATTGGCTGGGCCGTCGGTGACGACCATATTCCACATGGCGAACTCGTAGTAGGGCGAATCCCCAAAGGCGTAGAGTTCGGGCAGCTTGCTTGCCGCCTCGAAAAAGCCAACCCAGGCCAAGGGAAGCAGGATGAGCGAGACCGCGATCAAGGCGCCACCGGTGGCGAAGGCGCCCACGATGGCGGGCCGCATCGTGCGCCACCGGCTCAGCCACCAGAACACGAACCCGACGAGCAGTTGCGGTTTGAACACCACAAGGCCGAGCACGGCGCCGGCGGCGCGGAACCGACCGCTTCGCAGCGCCGCGTATCCCAAGGACATCAGCATGAAGACGATCAGCGAGGTCTGCCCGAGACGGAGGGCGAAGAAGACCGGGACGGTCAGCAGGGCGGCGCCGGTGGCCAGGGGCCAGGACGGCACATCGAGGGCACGGAAGCCGATCGCCATGGCGAAAACCGAGATGACGGTCCACAACACCCAGGCGGGAACGACACCCATGGCGACAAACGGCAGAAAAAAGACGGCCGTAAAGGGAGGATTCACAAACGGTGGCCCGTCCAGGCCTACCGGCCAGGTCGAGTCGTACATGGCAGTGGTCTCTCCCCGGCTCAGCAACGTGGCTGCGCTGTGGAAGGCCCGAAAGTCCCAGCCGACCGGGGTGCCGGACTGATCGACGCCGGACGGGATGACGGCGATGAACCAAAGGATCCACACGATCAACGCGATGATCCCGGCAACGGCGAGTGCGACCACCAACAGCTTCCCGTGGCGCTCGAGCGGGTTCTGTTGATCGCGACGAGCACGACTGGACATCGGTTCGGCCTCAGTGTCCATCATCGCGACCATACCGGGCGGGTGGCGGAAGACCATTGGTTCCTGCGAGACTCGGGGACATGAACCTGACTGTTATCGACCATCCGCTGGCCCGGCATTACCTAACCATTCTGCGCGACGAGAACACGCAGCCGGAAGCGTTTCGATCGGCAGCGCGAAGCCTCACCTACGCCCTCGTCCTCGAGGCGACCAAGGCCCTTCCGGTGGACGAGGTCGATGTGACCACTCCGATGGAACAGACGACCGGCCACCGCATCCATGATGTCGTTGCCATCGCCGTCCTCCGAGCTGGACTCGGCATGCTCGATGCCGTTCTCGACATGATCCCTGGATGCAAGGTCGGTTTTGCCGGGGTACAAAGAGACGAGTCGACGGCCACGCCGATGGAGTACTACGCCAAGCTGCCCGACCTCGCCAACGCAACGGTCCTGGTGCTCGAACCGATGCTGGCCACGGGAGGCTCCCTCTCCTGGGCAGTGGAAAAAGCCAAGTCCTCCGGGGCGAAAGACATCACAGCCCTTTGCGTCGTTACCGCCCCGGAAGGCGTCGCACGCATGGGCGAGGAGCACGAGGACGTGCCGATTATCGCCGCCGCTCTCGACCGTGACCTCAACGACAAGTGGTATATCCAGCCAGGGTTGGGCGACATGGGCGACCGCCTGTTCGGCACGCTATGACCCACCGCGACCACACCTACCGGCTGCTCCGGCTGCGAAAGCCATGACGGACTTCACCGGGGCGGTGAGCGATGTGCTGCAGCAACTCGGCCCAGGCGATGTCATGTCGTACGGAGAGATAGCAGAGGAGGCCGGGTACCCGGGCGCAGCACGGGCGGTCGGCAACCTGCTGGCCATCACCCCTGGCTTGCCGTGGTGGCGTGTGGTGACACAGTCGGGGCGCCTGGCCCCCGGCCACGAGCGGGTTCAAACAGAATTGTTGCGATCAGAAGGCGTGAGGGTGCGCCAGGGGCGTGTCATCGATCGGACGCAGCGATGACATACCGAATGACGGAGTTGATCGCCACCAAGCGCGAGGGGAAGGCGCTCACCCAAGAACAGCTCTTCTGGATCATCGACTCGTACACCGATGACGAGCTACCCGACTATCAGATGTCCTCCTTTCTGATGGCGGTGTTGTTCCAGGGGATGGACGACGTCGAGCTGGGGTGTTGGACCGACGCGATGCTCTCCTCCGGCGTGGTGCTCGACCTTTCAGGTTCGCCGTTGCCGAAGGTCGGCAAGCACTCGACTGGAGGCGTCGGCGACAAGACCAGCATGGCGCTGGCTCCGCTGGTAGCGGCGTGCGGAGTTGCGGTCCCAAAGATTTCCGGACGCGGGCTGGGGCACTCCGGAGGCACCCTGGACAAGCTGGAGTCGATCCCCGGGTTTACCACCGAGCTCGATCTGGGACGGTTCACTCGTCAGCTCGAGGACATCGGCATCGTGCTCGCCAGCCAGTCCGAGGAGCTGGTTCCTGCCGACCGCCGCATCTACTCCCTGAGGGATGCCACAGGAACCGTCCCGTCGCTCCCGCTGATCGCCTCATCGATCATGTCAAAGAAACTCGCAGAAGACCTCGACGCACTGGTCCTCGACGTCAAGGTCGGCTCCGGTGCGTTCACGAAGGATGTCGAAGAAGCACGGTTCCTCGCCGCCACCATGGTCTCGATCGGGCGCTCCTACGGCACACCGGTGGTGGTGTTGCTCACCTCCATGGACCAGCCGCTCGGTGTCGAGGTCGGCAACGCCAACGAGGTTGCCGAATCGATTGCCGTCCTCCGCGGCGAAGGCCCGGCAGATATCGTTGAGCTGACGATGGCGCTCGGCGTCGAGATGCTCGTGGCTGCTGGGATCGGGGATGCCGAGCAGGCCGGTGGACTGCTCGAGGCCGCCCTGGCCTCCGGTGCGGCGCTGGAGAAGTTCGGTGAGCTCATTGCCGCCCAGGGCGGTGACCCTGCGGTCCTGGACGACCCAACCCTGTTGCCGGCCGCACCCCAAACCACCGACATAACCTCGCCGCTGGCGGGCACCATCGCCAGGTGCGATGCCCTCACGATCGGCAGGGCTGCGGTGCGACTGGGAGCCGGTCGTGAGACGAAGGAGGACGAGATCGATCACGGCGTCGGGATCACGCTCCATGCCAAGGTAGGCGACGAGGTCAGCGCAGGCGCCCCTCTCGCCACGGTTCGGTACCGCGACGCCGATCATCTGGCAGCCTCGCTCGAGATACTCGACAGCGCCTGGGGCTTCTCCGCGGAGCCGCAGGAACCGGTTCCCGTGATCCTGGGAGAAGTGCGATGAACTACGACGCGGTGAAGGAAGCCGCCGACGCCATCGCCTCCGCCACCGGGCGCAGCAGCCACGACACCGGCGTTGTGCTCGGGTCGGGCCTCAGTGGCTATGCAAGGGAACTGGAAGGCACCATCGCCATCCCTTACGGCGACATCCCCGGTTTCCCGACAGCGTCGGTCGCAGGCCATGGCGGAACGTTGTATTCGGTTGCAGTGGGTGACGGCGCCGCGCTGCTTTACGCGGGCAGGGTTCACGCCTACGAAGGATTCGCGCTCGATGAGGTGGTTTTCGGCGTTCGCACCGCCGCCCTCAGCGGGTGCAGGACCGCCCTGCTGACCAACGCCGCCGGAGGAGTGGCCGAGGGACTGGCCCCCGGCGATCTGGTCGGCATCACCGACCATCTCAACCTGACAGGAAAGAACCCACTCGCCGGCCCGAACGACGATCGGCTGGGACCTCGGTTCCCCGACATGAGCCAAGTGTACAGCGCCAGGCTGCGCCGGATGGTTCGCGCCTCTTTCGACGAGGCCGGGTCGACATATCACGAAGGTGTCTATGCCTGGTTCCTCGGACCGAGCTACGAGACGCCTGCCGAGGTGCAGATGGCGCGGCGGGCCGGGGCCGACCTGGTCGGCATGTCAACCGTGCCCGAAGCAGTAGCCCTCCGTCACATGGGGGTGGAGGTGGCAGGGATCTCGCTGGTGACCAACTACGCAGCGGGGATCGCTGAGCACGAGCTGTCCCACGACGAGGTGACCGAGACCGCAAACGCCGCCATGGGGAGCTTCGCCGCCGTTCTCGAGTCGCTGATCCCGCAGCTGGCATCGGCCTGATTCTGTGGGTCGACAAACTCCGTAACATCGCGCGGCCCGGATAAGGAGCAGACAACACATGAAGATCGCGGTCTGTGTGAAGCAGATTCCAGACCCGGCCACCCCCTACGAGCTCGACGCCGAGAGCCACCTTGTCGTCCGACCGCAAGATCAAGTTCTCGATGACACCGACCGCTACGGAGTCGAGATCGGTCTGCAACTGGCCGAGGCGAGCGAGGGAACGGTCACCCTGTTCTCCATGTCCCCATCGGGCTCGCTTCAAGGCATCCGGCAGGCCCTCGCCATGGGTGCCGACAAGGCAGTGCTCATCGACGACCAGGCCCTCAGGGGATCAGCTGCTCTCACTACGGCGCGTGTTCTCGCCGCCGCCATCGAGCGGGAAGGCTTCGATCTTGTGATCGCCGGCACCGAATCGACCGACGGCTACACAGGGGTGGTTCCGCAACAGATAGCAGAAATACTGGACGTGCCCGCGCTGAGCTTCGCCAGGCGGGTCGAGGCCGGGGATGGAAAGGTGACGATCGAGCGGCAGACCGCAACCGGATATGACGTCGTCGAGTCGCCACTCCCCGCCGTGCTCGCCGTAACCGCAGGATCGGTGGAGCCTCGCTATCCCACGTTCAAGGGGATCATGCAGGCGAAGCAAAAGCCCATCGAGAACCTCACCGCAGGTGATCTGGGCTTCGGAGACGATGACGTCGGGATCGCCGGCTCGGGCCAGAGCATCACCGCGGTGGCACCCATCGCGGGGCGACAGGCCGGCGAGATCATTGAGGACGACGGGGAAGCACACCTGCGGATCGTCGCCCTCCTCGAAGAAGCAAAGGTGATCTGATGGCCATCCTGGTATTCAGCGAGGAAACAGACGGCCATGCCTCCGCATCCGCTCTCGAGCTCACTTCGAAAGCGGCACAGCTCGGAGAGGTCACCGTGTTCCATGTTGGTGAGGGATCGGCAGACGCCTTGGCGGAGCTCGGTGCGCATGGCGCTACCTCCGTCCACCACATGGATCCTGGAGACGGTCTCCCCGCCCCCGCCGCGGCCGCCGCGATCGCCGACCTCGTCGGAGGCGATGCACCTGCCGCAGTCTTGTTCGGCATGGGCAACACCGACCGCGATGTCGCAGGGCGCTTGTCGGCCCGCCTCGGAAGACCGGTGCTTGCGGCAGCCGTTGACCTCTCGATCGACCCGGTGCGGGTGACTTCCGAGATCCTCGGCGGCACGCAGCAGATCATCACCGAGGCCACCGCCCAGGCCCCTGCGCTGGTCATCGTCCGCCCGAAGGCATTTGCTGCCAACGACACCGGGGGGCCGGCACCTTCGACCACCGCCGTCGCCGCCCCCGACGTCGGACGGTCAGGGTCGGCGGTTGTGGTCGAACGCCACGTCGAGGAGCAGGAAGGCCCGGACCTGGAGGCGGCGAACGTGGTGGTGTCCGGAGGCCGCGGCTTGGGAGGGCCCGACAACTGGCACCTCGTCGAAGAGCTCGCCGCCGAGCTCAAAGGGGCGGTCGGCGCCACGCGTGCGGTGGTGGACGCAGGTTGGGTGCCGTACAGCCTTCAGGTGGGACAGACAGGCAAGACCGTGAAACCGACGGTGTACATCGCCACCGGGATTTCGGGGGCCATGCAGCACATGGTCGGGATGAAGGACTCGGGAACGATCATCGCCATCAACAAGGACGCAGATGCTCCGATCTTCGGCATCGCAGACCTGGGTGTCGTCGGTGACGTCCAACAGATAGTGCCAAAGCTGATCGAAGCGTTGAAAGCGAGGTCGTGACTCGCCAGTCGCCGGCGTCTCGCCGATTCGTGTAGCCGGAGAGCATCGGTCCTACAGTTATCCTCTCGCACCTCCGATCCGAATTAGGACATGTTTCTTCCCATTCTGGGCATGGTGATCGCTCTCGCGGTCGGTTCACCCGGCACGGTCGATGACGCGTCGACCGGTGAGCTGCCTTCCCCGGACGTGCCACAGGTGCGCTGGCTCCCATCGCAGATCGCGGTCGTGGAGCCTTCGACCTCAAGCCCGAGCGGGCATGTGGTCGCGTGGAAGATCGTCTACGACCCGAGCACGCACCCCATGCTGCTGGTGCCGGGCATGGACCACCGCAGCGTCGCCCAGCTTCAGCGACACCTGACCCGCCTCGGTGTGTTCCGTGGCGAGGTTGACGGCGTGTATGGGCGCGAGGTCGCCGCCGCGGTGGTTGCCGTCAAGAAGCTGGCCGGGTTGGACCGAACCGACGTGTGGGCTCCGGACGACTGGAAGATCGAGCTGGATCACAGCGCCATTCTCCAGCGTCACGGTGACGAGCTCGATCGCATCGAAATCGACCTCAACCGTCAGGTGATGTTCGTCATCCGCGCCGGCAGCGTCGCCGCCGTCGTACCCGTGTCGAGCGGCAACGGCGAGCTGTACTGGTCGAAGAACGGAGGCCCCGGCGGGGGCATCGTGAAGGCGACTACACCAAAAGGCGATTTCAAGCTCTTCAAGCACATCGACGGGTGGCGGAAGAACTACCTCGGAAATCTGTACAAACCGTGGTATTTCACGCCGTACTACGCAGTGCATGGCTCGTCGAGCGTGCCTGCCCATCCCGCCTCACATGGATGTGTCCGGGTACCCCTCTGGGAAGCGGATCACCTCGACTCGCTGTTCGAACTCGGTCTCTCCGTCCACATCTGGGACGAGCCATTCGAACCCGCAGAGGCGTGACCAAGATCTCGCAAACGAAGAGCCGAGCTACGCCAATGACTCCGGGCCGAACGAGTACGGCAACAGCTCCTCCAGGGTGTACTCGCCCTTCTCGGTGATGAGCCGCTCCACTCCGAACTCTCGCATCACCTGGAGACAGTTCCCGCAGGGAAAGCACTCGTCGTCCTCCAGGCACGTCACGGCGACGGTGGAGATCGACCGCGCACCGCTGGCCACGGCGGTTGTGATGGCGGTGACCTCGGCGCACACCGACGATCCGTAGGCGGCGTTCTCGACGTTGCACCCGGCGAAGACGGTCCCGTCCGCGGTCACCACCACGGCACCGACCCGGAACTTGGAGTACGGCGAATAGGAGGCCGCTGCGGCCTGCCGTGCTTGCTCGAGGAGATCCGACGCGTCGGTCATGGCTCGAGCAACGCTTCGACGAATTCGGTCGGGTCAAACGGGATGAGGTCGTCGACTCCCTCGCCAACGCCGATGAACTTGACCGGGATCCCCAGGTCGTGCTCGACTGCCACCGCGATGCCCCCGCGCGCCGTTCCGTCCAGTTTGGTCATCACGATTCCCGTGACTCCAACCGCTTCGGCAAAGCTCCTGGCCTGCCCGATGCTGTTCTGGCCGGTGGTTCCATCGAGGACCAAGAGTACCTCACCGATCTCCCCCGCCTCCCGACGCAGCACCCGAGCCACCTTGCCAAGCTCGTCCATGAGGTTCGATTTCGAGTGCAGCCTGCCCGCGGTGTCGACGATGACGGTGTCGTAACCCTCGGCGGCTGCCCGCTGATACGTCTCATAGGCAACGGCGGCAGGATCGGAGCCGGATTCGCCGGTCACGACCTCGACCCCGACGCGATCCGCCCAGACTCGAAGCTGGTCATCCGCCGCGGCACGGAAGGTGTCGGCGGCGGCAAGGATGACGCGGCGCTGGTCGGCGCGCATCCGCGCCGCGAGCTTGGCGATGGAGGTGGTCTTGCCCGTCCCGTTCACGCCGACCACGAGCACGACGGCGGGGTCGCCGATGAGTCGCAACGAGCGGTCTTCATCCGACATGGCACCGACGAGGGCGCTCTCGAGAGCAGCGCGAGCTGCCGCTCCGTCCTGCGGATGGCGGCTCCTCGTCTCCTCGGTCACCGCCGCGGCCGTGGCGACCCCGACGTCGGCGGCAATCAGCGTCTCCTCGAGTTCGTCCCAGAACGAGTCGTCGAGGCGGCCGCTCCCCATCAGCGAGCCGAGGCGGCTCCCGATCGCGGTCCGGGTCCGGGACAGCTTCTTCTTGAGGTCAGGAGGAGCTTGCGCAACCGGAGCCGCGCCGTCACGACTCGTCCCATCGCGACCACGGCCCCATACGACGAGCACTA
>JACZST010000052.1 GCA_022574065.1 Acidobacteriota bacterium | reverse complement strand
GTCGTCTTCTGAATCCTGCGCCAGCGCATAACAGCATGCGGCCATTACTGCCGCAACAAATGCATTCCTGATAAGTGACATGGCGATGTCCTCCAGTACGAATACCTGAGTATTGTACGCAAGCCAGTACGAAGGGTTTCATTATGATTCAGTCCCTCGAGCCCAAAAGGGGGAAACAGAGTCATCACACTCCTGCTCTGCGCTTGAATTCCGCCTCGTCGATCACTTCAACGCCGAGCTTTTGCGCCTTGGCGAGCTTGGAACCGGCCGACTCTCCGGCGACGACGAAGTCGGTGTTCTTGCTGACCGACCCGGCCGAGCGACCGCCCAGTGATTGGATCAACTCCTGGCATTCCTTCCGTGAAAAATTCTTGAGCGTTCCGGTGACGACGATGGTCTTGCCGGCGAAGGGCCGTCCGCCGCCTGATTTCTTCCGGCGGGGCTGCTTCGTGCTGGTGCCGACTTTGGTCATTTTGCGCAAGGTCTGCTTGTCGCCGTACAAGCGCTTCAAATTGCCAGTTGAGCGGCTTTGAGAGGGAATGCGCATGTGGGTTTTCGGCGAACCGATATCGACCCCAATCATGCTCCAGAATACTGGTTCTGCGATGATTCGTACGCCATACTTGCGAGCCTTTCTTGCTTTTGCCGACATCGAATCGGGATCGGGCGTAACAAGATAATCGAGTTGTTTTGTTACGCCGTCGTTGACGATCATTCCGGCTCGCCTGGCGAATTCCTCGGCGAGTTCGCGCCCCGCTCGGCGATCGCCCCCGGCAGAATCACGACGGGGTTGACGCTGGAAAGTTCCAGGTAGATCGGTTTGCCGGCCGCGTCGGCCGCCGCGGCAGCGGCGTTCCACGCCGAGATGGAGCCGGCCGCCACAGTCGACCTTGCCGAAGCACGGATCGCGGCTGGGTTCGACACCGAAGCGATCGAACGGCTGTTCACCACGGCAGCCTCGATCGCCGAAACCGTCGTCCCGTTTCTGGAGGTACCTCGCGACGGCTCGATCCCGGCGACCGTGCGTGCCATCGCTGCGGTCGTGAGCAAGGCGCTTCGCCCGGGTGGGGCCAAGCTGCGCTGTGGCGGACTGTCTCCTGAGGACTTCCCATCCACCGACGAGGTCGCCGGGTTCATCGTCGCCTGCACCGAACACGATCTGCCGTTCAAGACGACCGCAGGACTCCATCACCCCATCCGGCACTACGACGAGACCCTCGAACTGATGCGCCACGGATTCGTCAACCTGCTGACCGCCTCTGTCGCCGCTCGGGAGGGAGCGGATGTACCTACGGTCGAGGCCATCATCGCCGACACCGAGCCCGGTTCCTTCGAGGTCAGCTTCGCCGGAGTCGTGTGGCAAGGGGAGCGGATCGGCCCGAACACGATCGGCGAAACTCGCAGCCACGGTTTCGTCGCCTACGGGAGCTGCGAATTCGAGCAGCCGGTGGAAGACCTGGCCGAGCTCGGCTACCTACCGTGACCCACGTCGTACCGGCAAGCGTCCGATCGTGGGTGCAGGTGCCGGAGGGCTCCGGATTCCCGATTCAAAACCTGCCGTACGGGGTGTTCAGCGACGAAAACGGCGAGCCTCGGCCTGGGGTGGCGATCGGCGAGTCGATTCTCGACCTCAAGAAAGTAGCCGGAGCGGGCTTGCTCGACGCCCTCGCTCTGCCCGATGGACTGTTCTCGGCCCCGTCCCTCAACCCCTTCCTCGCTCTGGGTCGACCGGGGTGGACCGCGGTACGCGCCAGGGTTGCGGACCTCCTCGGTCAAGGAAACGAGGAAGTCGCAGCGACCGGTATCGCCGACACGGCCATCGTCGCCCAACGCGAGGTCACCATGCACCTTCCCATTGAGGTCGGCGACTTCGTCGATTTCTATTCGTCGATCCACCACGCCACCAACGTCGGCCGTCTGTTTCGACCGGATGCGGAGCCGCTGCTCCCCAATTGGCGTCACCTCCCAGTCGGCTACCACGGTCGGGCGGGCACCGTGGTCGTCTCCGGCACGCCGATCAGCCGACCCACCGGACAGCGTCGCGGCCCGGATGGTGGACCTCCGGCCTTTGGTCCCTCGAACGCACTCGACTTCGAGCTCGAGGTGGGGTTCGTCACCGGCAACATGCCCGGCGAGCCGCTGGCCGCACGCGACGTCGAGGAGCACATCTTCGGGATGTGCCTGGTCAACGACTGGTCGGCCCGTGATATCCAGTCATGGGAGTCCCAACCGCTTGGACCGTTTCTCGGCAAGTCCTTTGCGACGTCGATCTCGCCGTGGATCGTCCCGCTGGACGCGGTGGCCCCGTATCGAGTGGACCCCCCGCACCAAGAGCCGAATGTGCTGGACTATCTACGCACCGATGGGCACACCGGGGTCGATCTGCGGCTCGAGGTCGAGGTCATCCCGAACGGCGCCGAGGGGGGGACCGTGGTGACCCGCACCGGCTTCGCAGCCATGTACTGGACGATGCCACAGCAACTCGCTCACGCCACAGTCAACGGAGCCACCGTCCGCGCCGGCGATCTGTTCGCGTCTGGGACCGTTTCCGGGCCGGAGCCGGGCAGCCTCGGAAGCTTGCTGGAGATCACGAGAAACGGGAAGCAGCCGATTGCGCTCGCCGACGGCTCCGAGCTCACCTACCTCGGCGACGGCGACACGGTGGTCATCCGGGGTCGCTGCGCATCCGAGGGCGCCCCGATCATCGGTTTCGGCGAGTGCACGGGAACCGTGGGATAGTTTCCCGTCTGCCCGCCAGGTGAGCTCATCAAGCCACTCCGGCTCCCTGAGCTTCCTCCGCCTCCACGTTGGAGAGGCGAACCCTCTCGACGTGCGACGTGCGACGTGCGACGTGCGACGTGCGACGTGCGACGTGCGACGTGCGACGTGCGACGTGCGACGTGCGACTCGTTGACTCGCGACTCGCGACTCGCGAATCACTACCCTTCCGGCCATGGCAACACTCCGCCTCTTTGCCGGGCTCCGAGAGAGCGCAGGCGTGTCTGAGGTCACCGTCGACGCCACGACGGTGGGCGAGGTCCTCGACCAGGCGGTCGCCAACTATGGAGCGGACTTCGCCGACGGGCTGGCCGCAGCGCGGGTCTGGGTCAATGGCGAACCGGCCGACAAGGCCACCAAGGTCAGCACCGGCGACGAGGTCGCCATCATCCCCCCGGTTTCCGGTGGAGAGTACGTAGCAGAGAGGGTTGCCGCCGATCCCGCAGAGAACGTGCTGTCGTTCATCCTTCTGGCCGCTCTCTTCATCGCCTCCTGGATCCCAATCGAATGGTTCGTCGTGGTCGCTGTCGGCGCAGCGCTTGCCTGGATCTGGGATCTGGCGGAGACCGACGACACCAACCAGGCCCGGCTGAATGTCTACGCGCTGATCATCGCGCCACCGGCCGCCGGCGTTGCCACATACGCATGGGGCCTCGACGGGTGGGCCGGCGCCGTGGCGGCTGCCGTCGTCGTCTCCGTCGCCTGGCCCATATTCGACCAGAACCAGCGCGATGTGACCGCCATCGGCGCAACAGTGACCGTTGCCGTCATCGCAGCCACCGGCACCGGCGCCCTCGTGCTCCTGCGCATGATCTCGACGATGACCGTGCTCGCCTTCACTTTCGTGGTCGCCGCAGGCATCCTCGCTGCGCTCGCCACCGCGCTATACGGTGGCCAGACGCTCGATCCCAACGTCGGAACCCTTGTCGGATCGATCGTCGCAGGAGTGCTGATCGGGCTGCTCGCACCGGAGATCGACCTCGCCACCGGCCTCTTCTCCTCCGTTGCTGCTGCGGTCGGTCTCATCGCCGGGCGCGCTTTCGGTTCTCTGATCCGGGCCGGCGCAGTCGTCCACACCGAACGCGCCCCCGGACATCTCAGCCCGATCGACGGGGTCTTCCTGTCGGCGCCGCTGTTCTGGATGAGCGTGCTCCTGTTGTCCTAGCCGGTGTTGGCATGCCGTATTTCTCGGGCCGAGCTGTAGCCTGAGGGCTCGCATGATGATTTCGCGCTTTTCGCGCGCCGTGGTGGTCGCCGTGATGTTCGCCCTGATGGCGGCCGTCCCCACCGGCGCGTCTGCGCAGACCGAGGAGGACGTGGAACGCGCCGAGGACCGGTTGGATACGGCGCGACACGAGGCAGGGCACGCCCTAGACGCCTGGGAACAGTCACAGGATGAGCTGGAGGCGGCCCTGCTCGCCCTCGAGGAGGTCACTTCTCAGAGGGAGCTCCTCGAGTACACGATCGGCCTCCTCGAACACAAGATCGAGGCCTATCAGGGCGAGATCGCCGAACTCAAGGTCATCGCCAGAGATCTCGTCATCGAGGCCTACACCTCGGGAGGCCGCACCATCGTGACCACCGCATTCGAGGTTGGTTCGATCCAGGACCTCCTCACCTCGCAGGTCCTCATCGACAACGCGGCAAGCCGCGACCTCGCCGACCTCGACCGCCTCCAGTCGGTGTCTCGCGAGATGGATCGGCTCACCATCGACCTGGACGAGCAGCGCATCGAGGTGGAAGTCCTCGAGGCCGAGACGGCCACGCTCGTCGAACGCACCGGCGAGCTGGCCGAGCAGGCCCGCGCCACGTACGCCAGCGCCACCGCCGCCGAAAGGGCGGCCATCGATCGCCTTGCCAAGGAGCGCAGGGAGCTCCAGGCCGCCGAAGCCCGCCGCAGAGCCGAGGAAGCCGCACGCGTGGCCGGCCAGAGCGGAAAGGCCGGTGGTCTCCCTCCCGAGGCAACCCCCGGCTTCCAGTGCCCGGTGCTAGGCGGGGCTTCGTTCATCAACACCTGGGGGGCGCCGCGCTCGGGGGGGCGAACACATAAGGGCGTCGACATGTTCAACAGCCGCAACACTCCCCTCGTCGCGGTCGTCGATGGCACGGTGCGCTTCTCGTCCAACAGCCTCGGCGGTGTGTCCACCCACGTGTACGGGGACGACGGAATCACCTACTACTACGCCCATCTGGAGAGCCATCCCACCAATATCTCATCCGGACAACGGGTCAGCGCCGGAACGATCGTGGGCTACCTCGGCAGCAGCGGCAACGCCCGCTTCACTTCACCGCATGTCCACTTCGAGATCCGGCCGAATGGGGTGGCTGTGAACCCCTACCCGACCGTCCGCCACTACTGTTCCTGATAATCGGAAAGGGAGTCGAGTAGTGGAACCGCGCCGACGCCGCATCGACGAAGTCGTCAATCCGGCCTACATCGCAGATCTCGAATCGCTCTCAATGGATCAGCTCCGGGAACGACGAGCTGTGCTCGACGACCTCGACACCGAACTCTCCTATTACCGCAGGATGCTTCACGGCAGGATGGATCTGCTCTCCTTCGAGCTGCGACGCCGCTCCGGCGAAGAGACCCGATCACTGATCGAAGCGTTGCCACAGATCCTCGCCAAAGGGGTGGGCGGCACCCACCGTAGCCCGATCCCCAAGGAGCTTTCGCTGGAGCCTCCGGAATCGGGTGGAGACGACCGGCATCCGGTCGACCGCATCCTGCAAGATGACTTCCTCGCCCACCTGCCCTCGCTCGACGATGCTGAGCTGATCACCATCCAGGCCACGCTGACCGACGCCGAGCGCATGGTTTCTCGGGAGCGACGCAACGTGTACGACGTATACGACGTGATCAGCGCCGAGGTGACGCGTCGATACAAGGAAGGCCTTGTCGACGCCGGGGACGTCCTCGAGGAGCGGTAGCCGCGGTGCGTTTCGTCATCGTGCGATCCGGGTTGGACGAAGCGATCCATGACGTCGACGTCTACGCAGTGGATGCGGCCGGCAACGAGCTGCTGAGCTCTGGCGACCCCGATCACCCCATGTACTACCGATCCGCGGTCAAACCATTCCAGGCGACAATCGCTATTGAAGCCGGGCTCCAGATTCCACCCGAGCACCTCGCGGTCGTGTGTGCCAGCCACGGCGGCTGGCCGGTGCATCTCGCCACTGTTCGCGCAATCCTCGGCGCAGCAGGGCTCGACGAGGCGGCGCTTCAGACACCGCCGGCGTGGCCGTTTTCCATGGGCGCCAGGGCCTTACGGCAACAACGGGGCGCTCGCCACCCGCGATCGATCTTTCACAACTGCTCGGGCAAGCATGCAGGGATGCTCGCAGCCTGCGTCGCAGCCGGCTGGCCGACGGAGACTTACCTCGAGCCCGACCATCCTCTCCAGGTCGGGATCGTCGAATTGATCGCCGACGTCACCGGCGTCGCCGCCGCTCCGGCAGGGATTGACCACTGCGGAGCGCAAGCGGCCAGGGGAACCGTCAAGGGCCTGGCACTGGCGTTTGCCAGGCTGACCGTCGACAACCGGTTCGCCATGGCCGCAGATGCGGTCGCCCGATTTCCCTCGCTGGTTGCGGACAACGAGCGTCCCGACGGCCTGCTCGGCCGCTGGTGGGGCGGACCGGTCAAGGTCGGTGCCCTCGGGACGATCGGTCTCGGCCGCCACGGCGTCGGGATTGCCACCAAGGCGCGTACCGGAGACAACGGAGCTGCAGTGGCGGCTGCCCTTTCCGCCGCCGACCAGCTGGGTCTCATCTCCGACGCAACGCGCGAGGCGTTGTCGGAGGTCGCCGAGCCGACGGTGTTCGGAGGGGGCAGGCCGGTCGGCGCGGTCACCCGCGCATGACCTCCGTGTCCACCGAGTGGACCAACGAGCCGTTCACGCACCCGCCAATCGCAGTCGGCACAGGTCCCTTCCCCGAAAGCGCCTTTCTGGAGACCTGGTGGCGCCACCAGGCTGGCGCCGATCGCCTGGCGCTGGCCACCGCAGCAACGGGGGGTCTACCACTGCGCGTTTCCAACGGCACGGTGATGTTCTGCGGCGACGCCGACCTGACCGATTACCACAGCCCTCTTGGCGACCCGCGGGTGGCGCTGGAGGCCGTCTCGGAGGCTTTTCCAGGACACCGATTTTCGTTCGACAGCCTACCGGAGGAGGCTGCATCTGCTCTCCGCGACGCCCTGGAAGCAGGGGGTCATCGCTTCACCTCCGCCGGCGAGTCCATGACTGCGGTGATCGACCTCCCAGACGATCCCGAGGCGTGGCTCGCCGCTTTGCCGAAGAAGGACCGCCACGAGGTCAGAAGGAAACGGCGCCGGTTCTCGGCGATCCTGGGAGAGGCCTCGCTGGAGCGACGATCCGACCGGGCAGCCGTGACCTTGTTCGCCGAGATGCACCGCAGCGCCCCTGGTAGCAAGGGCGGGTTCATGTCGAAGGAGCGAGAGGCGTTCTTCGCCGACCTTATCGGCTACGCCGGAGCCACGATCGACCTCCTGGTCACCAAGCGAGGGCCGGTCGCCGCCGCCTTCGCCTTCGACCGCAGCGACGGATACTTCCTGTACAACTCGGCCTACACACCAGAGGCGGCGGTGGCATCTCCTGGCATCGTGCTGCTGGCAACGGTCATCGAGACGTTGATCGCAGGACAAACCGTGCGACTCGATCTGCTCAAAGGAGATGAGGCCTATAAGTTCCGACTGGGCGCAGCACCCAGACCGCTCTACCGCATCGAAGGGACATTCGCATGATCAGGGAGGTCGCCTTTGTTGCCATGCATTCCTCGCCGCTCAACCAGCCGGGTATCGGCAACGCCGGCGGGATGAACGTCTACGTGGACGAGCTGGCCGCGACCATGGCCTCGATGGGCATAGACGCGGTCGTGTTCACCCGCCGCACCGATCCACACCAACCGGAGGTGGTGCAACCGGTGCCCGGCTACCGCGTCGTCCATGTCGATGCCGGTCCCCCACAGCCTTTGCCGATCGCGGAACTCATCGAACACGTCGGCGCCTTTGGGGACGGGATCGTCAACTGGACGAGGCGCAATCGGAAGCGACTCGATGTGGTGCACTCCCACTACTGGCTGTCCGGCTGGGCGGGGGTGCTGGTCAAACAAGAGCTTGGCCTTCCGCTGGCCAACTCGTTCCACACGCTGGGCCGGGTGAAGGATGCCGCGCATGGGACCGACGAGCTGTGGTCGAGCGCGGCGCGATTGCGCACCGAGGATGAGATCATCGCTCTCTCCGACTGTGTGGTCGCCGCCACCCCGTATGAGTTCGATGATCTCCTCGAGCACTACGGCGCCAGCCCGGAGCGGCTGTTCGTTTCCCCCCCTGGGGTCGATCATCGACTGTTCACACCAGGAGATCGTGACCTAGCCCGGCTCCGCATCGGGCTCGGTGCCGAGCCCATCGCGCTGTTTGTGGGACGGATCCAGGCGCACAAGGGCATCGACACCGCGGTGCGGATGCTCTCCGAGATCCCATCGGCGGTGGCCGCAGGAGAGGGCGAAACCCACCTCGTCGTCGTTGGCGGTCCCAGCGGGGAGGACGGCACCGAAGAAGTCGACCACCTCCGCGACCTGGCCGTCGATCTCGGCCTTTCCGACCGCGTACATTTCGTCCCACCGCAACCCCACGATCAGCTCGCCGACTTCTACCGGGCCGCCGACGTGCTGGTGATGCCGTCGCGGTCCGAATCGTTCGGCCTGGTGGCGGTCGAAGCGCAGGCGTGTGGTCTGCCGGTGGTAGCAGCCCGAGTCGGGGGGCTGGCGTATACCGTCGCCGATACCGAGTCCGGACTCCTGGTAGATGGCCACGAGCCAAAATCGTTTGCGGCCGCCATCACCGCCATCCTCGACCACCCCAGGTTCAAGGCAGAGCTAGCAAACGGAGCCGCGAAGTTCGCCAAGCGTTTCTCCTGGCCGGCCGCCGCTAATCGGCTACGCGATCTCTACGAAGACATCGCGAAGAGCGCGGACAGATAGGTGCCGAGTTCCCAGTTACCAGTTCCCAGTTGCCCATCCCCAGTTTGCCGACTGACCGTCGCCGGAGGCCGGAGGCCGGTGGCTGGCGACCGGTCGTCTTGACAGAAGTTGAGCATTTTTCCCGCTCTGGCTGCGGCCCGCCCGGGCGACCGCGCGAAAAAGCGGTCTGAAGAACTTGTCGACATGGTGTTGTGCACAAGGACCTGTGGATTGCTGTGGGTATGTGGAGAACCTCGGTCCCCGACACCCAGCTAGGTCCATCGAGGCTCAAGTGAACAACGCCGCGAACAGAAATCAGCCCGTCTTTGACTAAAACAGGGTGCTTGAACCGGCGGCCGCCAATCCGTATGGTCGTCGGTGGATGGCCCAAGGTGCCGGAGCAGCCATACCTCGTTCGGGGAAGTGCGGGGACCGACTGCAAGGGTAACTTGGGCTATCCCCTTTGGCAGTGGGTCGATCGAATCAGTTGGGAACTGGAAACTCGGCCACCGGCAACCGGCCACCGGATAACTCGGAACTTGCGACTTGTGACTTGCGACTCGTGACTCTCAAATCCCGAAGATGAGCTGGCGGAGCCGGACCCGCTGCGTGTCGAAGGTCTCCAGATCGACTCGCATTGATCCGAGTCTGAGGCCGCGCATGGAATCGCCGTGGTGTGTCGCCACCCTGAGGACGTCATCGTCGTGTTCCAATACGCCGAGGCCAAGGCACCGGCCTTGATCATCGAGCACCCCAACCAGCATCCCATCGAGCCGGGACGGATCGAACCCGTCGGGGAGCGTCGGGGCAAAGACCGTGGTTTGCACCCGCCACCGTTGCAGCGGTGGCGCCAGGGCGGCGGCGAACGCTTTGGATTGCCGCTCCCGGCGCTCGAGTGGAGAGGGAGCAATGACCTCGCCTGCGGGTTCGGCGGTGGCGATTCTCGCCGAAAGGAACCTGCGCAGCATCCCGATGATGGGCTCCAGCTCTTCCCCGCGCTCCAGCGCGATCACGAGGTCGGGGCGGATCAGCTCCCACAAGTGGTATTTGAGGGTCTGCCCGACGACCCCGGCCACGATTCCAGATGTGTCGACAACGATCAGCTCAGCGTTCGGTCTAGCCACTTCGACCAACGTCGCTACGGCCACCACGTGTGGTAGCACCACCCCCTGAGGCGTCGTCGACCCGACGAATCTCATCTCGACGGGCGCAACCGAAGGATCGAGATCGGCGACGTCGGATACGTATTTGAGCCCTG
>JACZST010000051.1 GCA_022574065.1 Acidobacteriota bacterium | reverse complement strand
GCCGGGAACCATCGAGGTCCTCCAGTTGCTCGTCGAGCAACGCCACCTCGGCTGCCAACTCCTCGTGCTCGGTGGCAGCGAGTGGGTTGATCAGCCCCATGCGACGCAGATCGGCCTCGAGCGCCTCGAGACGCTCGGTCGGGTCAGCATCGTCTTCGATCTCCGGTCGCGATGCGTCGAGTGCCTCCTGCTCGGTCGAGTCCGCATCACGACGGATCCGCTCCACAGCTGCCTCCCGCCGCACCCGCAGCTCGGCGAGCTCCACCCCCAGTACCGCCAGCCGATCCTTGCCGTCGCTGATGTTCAGCGCCAACGCCTCGCGGCTCTCCTCGGCGGCACGATGAGCATGATCGACGTCCCCGACCGCTTCACGGATCTCCCGTTGCCGGTCGCGAAGCACCACGATGTGGCCGTGAACGACTCCAACCAGCCGGCTTGCCTGCGCTTCGATCTGGCGGAGTGACTCGACCCTCGGATCAACTTCGGGAAGGTGTGCCAGCTCACCGAGCTCCCCGCCGATCTGCTCGATCCTCCGCTCCAGCAAACCCTTACGCTCGGTGGCCCCGGCGAGTGCGACGGTCGACTCTTCGCGCAGCCGCCTCGCTTCGTCGCGACGCTCCGTCACCTGCTCCTTGCGGTGACCCAGCGCCTCCCATGCTTCCTGACGGGTTGCCTCTTCGCCTTCGAACTCGCCAACGCGGCCGTGCAGCTCTGCGATTCGTACGGCACGGGCGCTCTTTGCTCCGTCGATCGCGTTCACCCGATCGTCGAGCCGGGCCAGCTCTGCTTCGCCTTCGGCTCGTGCGCGGGCGATGAAGGCGAGCGCCTCGGTGTGGCCGGCAATGCGGGCCTCGACCTCTTCGAGTGCTTCGAGTGCCACACGCTCGTGGTCCATGGCGGACTCGAATGCCGCCCTGCTCGCGGTCAGTTGGCCGTCGAGGCGGGCCTGCTCGGTCTCGGTGACCTCGAGCGCCACCCTGGCTGCGTCGAGGGCAGCGTGCCCTGCACCGTCCGGCTCGGCGACCTGCATGCCCACTGCGGATATGACATCCCCTTCGGGCGTCACCGTACGCACCCCGTCGAACCGCTCGACGATCTGCCAGCCGAGCTCCCACCCGGCAACGAACACGACATCGCCTAGCAGGCTCTCGGCGAGAGCGCGGTCTGCGCGCTGGCCGAGCAGATCGACCAGGGCGTCGGCACCGAACGCTTGTGCAGCCTCCCTGGCGGGCACCGCGCCGCCGCCGGGCGCCTTCACCAGCGAGACTCCACCCAGCCCGCGCTGTTTCAGAGCCTTGGCGAGGCGGTGCACCCCTGAGCCTTCATCGATGAGGTAGGCATCGCGCCATGCTCCGAGCCCACCATCGACGGCCGCAACCAGGTCGTCTGGGACATCGAGCGCGGCGGCAACGAGAGCCGTCACGCCGTCTCCGGCTTCTGCCATCGTACGCGCTTCCGGGTCCCCCAGCCCGGCCAACGCCGCTTCCAGAGCCTCGATCCGCGCCTCTGCAGCCGCTACCGCCAGCCGGACATCGCCGAGCTCGCGATCATCGCGCTCGAACTCGTGGTGGGCTCGTTCTCGCTCGGTCCTGGTGACCTCATATGTTCGCTCGGCCTTCGTGCTGTGCCCGTCGGCCTCCTGAATCCCCTGATTCAACGAAACCGCCTCTGCTGTTTCCTCTTCGAGGCGGGCCAGCACCACCTCGCGGCGCGACCCGATCGCGGCCAACTCCCTGGCGTCACGCTGCTCCGCGACCTCGAGGGCGCGCAGGTCGCCGCGCAGGTTGGCGACGACTCCTTCGGCCGGGAGTTGCAGCTGCTCACCAAGGGCACGTTCTTCGTCCTCGAGCGTTTCGAGGGCGACGCCATGCCGCTCGGCGTCGGCAGCCACCCGCTCGGACTCCGCTACCACCGCGACCAGCTCCTCGCTGAGCTCCGCCACCTCCGATTCGAGGTCGGTCCTCCGCTCGCCGGCGCCGGCGAGGCGGCCTTCTATGGAGACTCTGCGCTCGCGCGCCACCACGCCGTAGCGCCGCAACCGCTCGGTGACGGTCTCTAGTCGTGCCGCGGCTGCCGTGTCGCGCTCGAGCGAGGCACCGGCGTCACCTGCGGAGGCCCGCAGTTCCTTCAACTGCTCGACCACTTGGGCAAGTTGCTTGGTCTCGTTTTCGACCGAACCGGCGTGGTCGGCCTGCTCCGCGGTGGCGGCCGTCGTGCGCGCCTCGAGGTGGCGGAGCTCCTCGCCACCCAACCACAGGCGGAGGGATTTGGCCAGGGCCTTGACGTCGCCATGGCGGGCCGCAGCGTTCGCCTGGCGCTTCAGCGGGCGCAGGGCCCGTCGTTTCTCGGTCAGAATGTCGTTGAGGCGCTCCACGTCCAGTTCGGTTGCCTCGAGCCGGCGAACGGCGCGATCGCGCCTGGCCCGATGCTTGGTGATTCCTGCTGCCTCTTCGATCACTGCCCGATGCTCGTCCGTGCTGGCCGTCAGGATCTCTCCGATTTGGCCTTGGGAAACCAGAACGTGCTGGTGCCTGCCTACGCCGCCGTCTGAGAGCAATTCCTGGATGTCGAGAAGGCGGCACGGCGTTCGATTGAGCTCGTACTCGGACGTCCCATCTCTGTAAAGCCGCCTGGTGATGGTGATCTCGGACAGGTCGACGGGGAGAAACCCGTCGTTGTTGTCGAAGGTGAGAGAAACCTCGGCGCGGGAAACCGCCGGTCGCGTAGCCGTCCCCGCAAACACGATGTCGTCCATCTTCTCGGTTCGTAGGGATTTGGTGGCTTGAGTGCCCATGACCCAGGCGATGGCGTCGAGCAGGTTCGACTTCCCCGATCCGTTCGGCCCGACCACGATGTTTACCCCGGCGTCGAATTCGAGCCGGGTCCGGTCGGCGAACGACTTGAAGCCGACGAGCGTAAGCCTCTTCAGCAGCACGGTGCGGCGAGCTTACCAGCGAGAATTACAACGGTGTGAGTACCAACGGCAAGTAACAAGTATCAAGTAACGAGTATCAGGAGTCTGGGCTCTGGACCTTCTCCAGGGCCAGGCGGGCTGCATTTTGTTCGGCGCGTTTCTTCGAGCTGCCATGCCCCGTAGCCAGCTCCTCCCCGCCCGAGACCGCAGTCGCCGTGAACTCCTTGGCGTGTTGGGGTCCGGTGTCGGTCACAACGTACGAGACATCCGTTCCCGCGGCTACAAGTACCTCCTGGAGCCTGGTCTTGTAGTCGCGACTTCCGGGTGCGGTCGTGAGATCGTCGATCAGGGCCCCCCAGTGCCGGAGCACGATCTCCTCGGCGGCTGCGAACCCGGCTTCGAGGTAGACGGCGCCGAGCAAGGATTCGACCACATCGGACACGATCGACTCCTTGTCGCGCCCGCCCGTCAGCGTCTCGCCGCGGCCCAGCCGAACCGCATCGGGCACGCCCCACGCCCGGCCCATCGCCGCCAACGCCGGTTCGGCAACGACCCCGGCGCGCACCAGTGTCATGTCGCCCTCCGGGGCTCCCGGCATCGCGTTATACACGTAGCGGGTCACGGCCATCTGGAGCACGGCATCGCCGAGGAATTCGAGACGCTCGTAGTTTGGAGCCATCCCATGCTCTGCGGCGAAGGACGGGTGAGTCAGCGCTTCGTCGCGCAACGCCGGATCCTGGAATCGGTAGCCCATCGCCCCCTCCAACGCCGCAATAGGGTCGTCCGCAGTGCCGGTCACGGACCGGCGCCGTCGAGCCCGTTTGCGATTCGCTCCACCAGGCCGCGGTCGACACCCTCAGCCGCCATCCGGATCGCATTGTCGACGGCACGGTGCGAGCTTCCCCCATGGGCGATGACAACAACACCTTCCGTGCCGACCAGGTGAGCTCCCCCAGTGGTCTCTGGGTCGATCCGTTCCCGGAGTTCGATGAACGCAGGGCTCAGTGTGGCGAGCGCCCCTTGATACTCATCCGCCTGCAACGCCTCGAGCAGCATCCGGTAGATCGCCCGCGCCGTCCCCTCGCCGGTCTTGAGAAGGATGTTTCCGGTGTAGCCGTCTGTGACGAACACGTCGGCTGTGTCACGGCCCAGATCTCTCCCCTCCACGTTGCCGACGAAGTGGATCGTCTCCGCTTTCTCCAGCAGCTCGAAGGCAACCCGCTCCAGCGGGCGGCCCTTGCCCGGCTCCTCCCCGATGTTCAGCAGGCCAACGCGCGGCTCATCGAGATCGAGATACACCTGGGCCACAGCGCTGCCCATGATGGCGAACTGAACGAGATGCTCCGGTCGAACCTCGAGGTTGGCGCCGATATCCACAACCACTTCCCGCGTCGGGAAGATCGAGGCAATCGCCGGACGAGACACTCCGGCGAGCCTCCCGATGATGAACGCTCCCGCAACCAGCGTTGCCCCGGTGGAGCCAGCGGAGACGAGCCCTGCGGCCAGTCCATCATCCACCAGGCGAGCCGCCACCAGCACCGACGCGTCCCTTTTCTCACGGAGCGCTCGAGAGGGGTCCTGATGCATGTCGATGACTTCACCGGCATGAACGATGGGGAGGTCGGCGTCGAATCGGTCGAGGATGGGACGAATCACGGCCTCATCGCCTACGAGCACCACGTCGATGCCGTGGCGGGAGGCATCGACCGAGCCGCGGACGATTTCTAGGGGTGCGTGATCGCCACCCATCGCGTCCACGGCGATTCTGGCCATGGTTGCGTCAGACTTCGGTGACGACGCGGCCGTTGTAGCTGCCGCACTCTGCGCACACGCGGTGCGAGATGTGCTTGGCGCCGCATTGCTGACAGGTCGCAAGCGTCGGTGGGGCTACCTTCCAGTGGGCCTTGCGCCTCCGTGTCCTGGACCGCGACATCTTCTTCTTCGGGACGGCCATGGCCGGAACCTCGTTTCGTCATTCCCCGGGCGGCAGCAGGTCTCGCAGCGCCGCGAACGGCGAATCGACCTCGCTCGCCTGGTCCGGGAGATCGGTATTCAAGTCCGTTTCCGGTGTAGTCACAACCGTGGCACACCCATCGGGGCACTCGGGAAGCAGCGGAAGGGCCAGCAACGCCTCATCCCTGAGGAACGGTTCGAGGTCGATCTCGACCCCGTCGATCGGATACGCCTCTTCGTCCGGATCCACCTCGAACAGGCCGGTGACATGATGGCTGGCCTCTTCTCGGTAGTGGGTGAGACACCTTCGGCACGTGTGCTCGACGCGAAAGCGCAGCATGCCCCTGACCAGAATCCCGCTGGGTAAGTGCGACAGCGTGAGGTCGGCGGTCAGCGGTGGATCCCGTTGAATCTTGCTCAACTCGACGCCCCAGTCGACAGGGACTTCGATGTGCGCTTCTCGAGCCGGGGCATCGCGCCCGACAAGATCGGCAACGTTGATTGTGAAGAGAGAGGAAGTCATCAGCAAGAAACGCAAAGTCTATCGGGAACGCCGCTTCTTCCGACTCGCGACATGCGACTCGTTATTCGCTGATCGGCGGTTCCGGGGCCGGGGGTAGCGCCTGGTGGAGCTCGGCCCGGGCCTCGCGCACGTAGCGCAGCAGTTCGCCGAGCACCTGCTCGGCCTCCGCCAGGTGCCGCTCGGCGAAGTCCTCGGACTCCAAACGTATTCGACGGGCCTCCCCCTCGGCGTTGCGCACCAGCGTGTTCGCTTCCTCGACCGCCTCCTGGAGGATGTAGGACTCGGAGACCAGCTCGTCCGAACGCTTCTTGGCCTCGGCGAAAACGCCGCGCGCGGTCTCATTCGTCCTCGCGATGTACGCCTCGCGCTCACGGACCATCCAGCGCGCCGCCCGCAGCTCCTCGGGCAGCTCCTTCTGGATCCTGGCCAGGTTGTCGAGCATGTCTTCCTGGCTGACCATGACGCTGTTGGACAGAGGGACCTGGCGGGCGTTCTCGACGTCGATCATCAGCTGTTCGAGCATGTCGAGCACCTTGCCCGGCAGGGGCGGTGCCGGCTGGTCGTGCTCGGGAGGTTCGACGGTCACCCCGACCGCTCCTTCAATGCTGTGGCGACCACCTCGGGCACGAGCGAGTCGACCGAGCCACCAAGGCTCGAAACATCCTTGACCAGCGACGATGAAAGGTACCCGTACTCGGGTTTGGTCGCCACGAACATCGTATCGATCCCCGATAGATGACGATTCATCTGGGACATCTGGAGCTCGTAGTCGAAGTCGGTGACGGCTCGCAGCCCCTTGACGATCACGTCGGCGCCGACCTCCTCGGCGTAGTCGACGAGGAGCCCGCCAAAGACGCCGATGGTGACGTTGTCCCAGCGGGCGGTGACCGTGGCAAGCAGGTCGATGCGCTCGGCCTCGGTGAACAGGGCTCTCTTGGATGGGTTCTTGATCACGGCGACGACGACCTCATCGAATAGGCGCGAGCATCGTTCGATGACGTCGAGATGGCCGTTGGTCGGGGGGTCGAAGCTCCCCGGAATGAGGGCGACGGTCACCCTTCCTCCTTCTGGTACAGCCACAGCTCGCTGTCACCGTACCGTCGCTGGTCCGTGAGTCGTAGGTTATCCGATGCCGGTTGCCCGCCACCCGTGCGGCGGTGAACGACGACGGTGCCCCCATTGCCGATCCGGTCGGCAACGAGCCCGAGAATGCGGTCGACGGTGCCGTCGTCGAGGACGTAGGGAGGGTCGACGAAAACCACGTCGAACCGCTCTTCCGACCCGCTGAGGAAGGTGTCTACGTCGGATCGTACGGCCCGCCCGCCGAGCGCAATCGTGGCGATGTTGCCTTCGAGCGCGGCAACGGCGTCGCGGTCATGTTCGACGAAAACGACTGAGGCGGCGCCGCGGCTCAGCGCCTCCAGCCCGAACGATCCGGACCCTGCGTACAGATCGAGCACATTGGCGTCGGTGATGGTGTCGGCAAGGATCGAAAACAGCGCCTCGCGGACCAATCCGGTGAGCGGCCGGGTGTGGGTAGGCGGGGTAACGAGGCGACGCCCCTTGGCGGAGCCGGCAATGATCCGCATCAGGAACGCTGCAGCCACTCGTCATCGTCGCCGAGGAGCAGCCGCACCTCCTCGGCGAGATCGGGGTGCTCGATGAGCTTGGGGTCTTGCTGCACCAGCGCCAATGCTTCCCGTCTGGCGGTGACCAGGACGTCGAGGTCCCGCAGCAGGTCGGCAAGCTTCAGGTCGGTCATCCCGGACTGGCGGGCCCCGAACACCGTGCCCTGACCGCGGATGCGCAAGTCTTCTTCGGCAAGCCGGAACCCGTCGTTGGTGGCGACCATCGCCTCGATGCGTGCCTTGCCTTCTGGCGTGGTGGGGTCGGCGACCAGGATGCAGAATGCGGGAAGCACCCCATCCGGGCGCGGGCGCCCAACCCGGCCTCGCAACTGGTGGAGCTGGTTGAGCCCGAATCGGTCGGCGTCTTCGATCACCATCACGGTGGCATTTGGCACATCGATCCCGACCTCTATCACCGTGGTGGCGACGAGCACGTCGATCTCCCCGGCGCGGAACCGGCGCATCACGTCGTCCTTCTCCGCCGGTCGCATCTGGCCGTGCAGCAGCCCGAGCGTCAGGTCCGGGTACACCCCCATCAGCCGCTCGTACTCTGCGGTCGCCGACTTGGCCTGCAGTTTGTCGGAATCTTCGACCAGCGGGCACACGATGAACGCCTGGTGGCCGGCTGCGACCTCTGATCTGATCAGATCGTGTACCGAAGTGTCGTCGGGGCCGACACGGCGAGTGGGCACATCCATATGCCCGGGTGGCATCTCGTCGAGCACCGACACGTCGAGGTCGCCGTACAACGTCATGGCGAGGGTGCGCGGGATGGGGGTGGCGGTCATGATGAGGAGGTCCGGGTCGTAGTCCTGTGCCTTCTCCCGAAGCCGAACCCGCTGGTGCACGCCGAAGCGGTGCTGTTCGTCGACGACGGCGACGCCGAGCCTGGCGAACTCGACACCTTCTTGAATGAGCGAATGCGTCCCGACGACGAGGTCGATGTCGCCCCCTGCGATGAGCGCGTGGAGGTCGGCGCGACTGAGGTCTGACGCGGCGTTGCTGATGGCCCGATTGGCGGTCAGCAGCGCTACGCGAACCTCGGGCGAGTCGCCCTTCTCGAACAGATTGGCGGTTCCGGCAGCACCGTCCGTTCCCGCCGGTGCCAGCCCGGCGTCCTCGATGGAGGCCACCGTCGACAGATAGTGCTGGTCGGCGAGCACCTCCGTCGGGGCCATGATCGCTGCCTGATAGCCGGCCTCGACACCGACGAGCAGAGCAGCCAGAGCCACCACCGTCTTCCCCGAACCGACCTCCCCTTGGAGCAGGCGATGCATCGGGTGCTCGGACGCCAGATCGGAGCGGATGTCGTCGATGACGGCCTGTTGCCCGCCGGTCAGGTCGAAAGGCAGCGAGTCGAAGAACGTCGTCGCTAGCTCCCCGTCGACGTCGAGGACGATCCCGCGCGCCTCGTCGATCTGGCGTCGTTTGCGCAACGCCAGCGCCAATTGGAGGCGGAACAACTCGTCGAAAACGAGACGGGCGCGAGCCCGATCGGCGTCGGCGCGCTCCTCCGGGAAGTGGACGTTGCGAAAAGCCTCGTTCCTTCCGACCAAATCGAGGCGATCGATCATGTCGTCGGGGAGCACTTCGGTGATCGGCGTCGCCCGGCTCAGTGCGTTGTCCACCGAGATCCTGATCTGGCGGGTGCTCAGGCCACCGATTGCGGGGTGCACGGGCACGACCCGGCCGGTGACCAGCGAGTCGTCGTCGTCAAGCCGGTCGAGGTCCGGTGCCTTCATCTGCAAGCGGCCGCGGAACAACTCGGCTTTCCCGGATAGGGCGACTTCCTGACCCTCAGAGATCTTGAGGTAGGGGTTGAACCAGACGGCGGTCATGGTGCTGGTGCCGTCCGTGATGCGCGCTTCGATCATCGTCCGTTTGCGCGAGATGCGGCGCCGGTTCACCTTCTCCACCGTGCCGCCCACCGTCACCTCCTCGCCGAGGGGCACGTTGGACAGGTCGAAGATCTGAGACCGGTCCAGGTAGCGGCGTGGCACATGGAGCAGGAGGTCGGCAACCGAGTCAATACCGGCTTCGCCGAGCCTTTTCGCCGTCCGTGGCCCGATGCCTTTCACCAAATCGACTGGCAGCGTGGCGAGGTAGGCGAGCGATCGGCCTGTCTGCTCGCGGGCAGAGGTGGTCATGCCCGCCATGATGGCGCATCGGTCATCAGTCGTCAGCCATCAGCCATCAGTCATCAGTCATCAGTCGAAGTCGAAGTCGAAGTCGAACCCAGCGAGAGGTTCTTGCCTTGCCAAAGGCTGAGGACTGAAGACTCGGGACGACTTGCGACTTGCGACTTGGGACTTGGGAGCTGGGAACTGGTAACTGCTCTCTCATCAGTTGTCCTACCCCCACTGCTACTCTCCCGGGGCGCCTCAGGAGGATTTCCCACAATGTCATATCGCTGCGAAATCTGCGGCAAGGAACCGTGGTTCGGGAAGCAGGTCAGCTTCTCCCACAAACGGTCGAGCCGCCGCTGGCTGCCCAACATTCAGCGGGTGCGCGTCAAGCACGGCAGCAATTCGAAGCGGATCCGCGTCTGCACGTCCTGCATCAAGGCCGGCAAGATCGAGAAGGTCTGAGTAGTGCAGGGAGTCGTCAAGGTGTACGACCCCATCACAGGTGTCGGGCTGATCCTGCTCGAAGACAGGACCGAGGTTCAACTTCGCCCAGGCTCGCTCGAGGGGTCCATGTTCCGGATGCTGAGGCAGGGTCAACGGATCCTGTTCGAAGTCGACGAGGAGGACGGCGAGCGCTACGCCCGCGACCTCCGCTTCGGCTCCGACGGGTACTAGGTCACGACCCACGAGTCACACGTCGCGAGTCGGCCCGGTACACTGAACTACCAGGCCACGAGGAGGACTTTTGGTACGCGCCTACGTCCTGATCCAGACCGATTCCGGCAAGGCCGCCGATGTTGCCAACGGCATCCGCGCCATCGGTGGCGTGATGTCAACCGAGGCGGTGACCGGACCCTATGACGTCATCGTGTTTGTGGAAGCCGACGATGTTGATGCCCTCGGTCAGCTCGTTGTCACCGCGATCCAACCGGTCGAGGGCATCGTGCGCACACTCACCTGCCCGGTGATCCACCTTTAACGATGCTGAAGCGTGCGCTCAT
>JACZST010000050.1 GCA_022574065.1 Acidobacteriota bacterium | reverse complement strand
GTGAAGGACCGTCGGCGATCCTTGGTGACCTCAGCCCCGACGACATTGTCGCCCTGAACTCAGCATCGGACCCCGAAGTCGGCGAGCTGTCGTGGACGTCGTATGAATTAGCGGTGAGCGGAACGGTCGACAACGGCATCCTGGTCAACGTCGAGATTGCGAACCGCGTCTACCCGGCGGTTGGTGATGGGCTACGCATGCGGCTGGTGTGGTCGCAATCGCCCTTCTTCCCGCGGCAGCTGCGATCTGGTGAAGAGATCCGGTGGGCGGTCGATATCACCAACATCCTCGACGAGCCGATCGAGCTCACCTTCACCAGCGGGCAGGTTGCCGAGGTGACTCTGAGCGACGGCGACACCGAGGTGTACCGCTGGGCCGATGGCAAGGTCTTCACCCAGGAAATCAACGATGTCGAATTCGAGGCAGGGAGAACCTCCGGGGCGACCCTCGCTGACCTGTTCGTGCTCGATCCGGGCACCTACACGTTGCGGGCATGGGTGGTCGCCACCGGGGCCGAGAACGCCGTCATCGAAGCGCCGGTAGAGGTGATCGAGAACTAGGAGTCACAAGTCTGACATGTTCGGAGGCGTTAGCCTGCCGAACATGTCTGATGCCTTTGTCATCGACTCGATTCGCACTCCGATCGGCCGCTTCGGGGGGGCGCTGGCACCGGTGCGCCCCGATGACCTCGCCGCTCACGCCATCGAAGCGCTGCGCTCCAGAAACCCGGAGATCGACTGGGATCTGATCGACGATGTGATCCTCGGATGTGCCAATCAGGCCGGCGAGGACAACCGCAACGTCGCCAGGATGTCGCTTTTGCTCGCTGGGCTCAACGACTCGATCCCGGGCGTCACCATCAACCGGCTATGCGGGTCGGGGATGGAGAGCATCGGGTTGGCGGCCAGGGCCATCCGATCCGGGGAGGCGGATGTCGTCATCGCCGGGGGGGTGGAGTCGATGAGCCGGGCACCAAAGGTGATGGCGAAGGCGACGTCGGCCTACGACCGCTCCATCCAGGCATACGACACCACGATTGGGTGGCGTTTCATCAACCCGAGAATGCGCCAACGATTCGGGGTAGACGAGATGTCGGGGACCGCAGAGAACGTCGCCACCGAATTCGACGTCTCGCGGGAGGATCAGGATGCGTTTGCCCTGATGAGCCAGCAGCGAGCCGCCTCCGCTATCGCTTCGGGCAGGCTCGCCAAAGAGATAGAACCGGTGACGGTGCCGCAACGCAAGGGCGATCCGATCATCGTCGACACCGACGAGCACCCGCGGCCGGGCACCACCGCGGAAGCGCTGGCGAAGCTGCCCCCGCTGTCCGATGGGGGAACGGTCACCGCCGGAAACGCTTCTGGGATCAACGACGGGGCGGCGGCGGTACTCGTCGCCTCCCAGGACGCCATCGACCGCTACGGTCTCGAACCGGCGGCTCGTATCGTGTCGATGGCCGTCGCCGGCGTCCCTCCTCGCATCATGGGAATCGGCCCTGTCCCGGCGACCCAAAAGCTGCTGGATCGGACGGGTGTAGGCCTGACCGATATCGAGGTCGTAGAACTCAACGAAGCATTCGCCTCGCAGTCTCTCGCCGTGCTCCGGCTCCTCGGCCTCCCCGATGACGCCGAGCACGTCAACCCGAACGGCGGCGCCATTGCCCTCGGGCATCCGCTCGGGATGTCGGGAGCCCGGTTGATCGCTACGGCACATCGGGAGATGGCGATCCGCGACGCCAGGTACGGCCTGACCACGATGTGCATCGGCGTAGGCCAGGGGATCGCGATGCTGCTCGAGAAAGTAGATCAGTAGGGAAGAAGTAGCGAAGTAGGAAGTAGCGAAGGCAGACACTGATCTACTGATCTACCCACCACCATCTCTGCCGCCTCCCGGACTCCCGGGTTGCGGTCATTCGTTGCTGCCCTGATCGCCGGCTCCACCGCGGGGTCATCGAATACGGTCAGCGCCACCACCGCTCGACGGCGGACCCGCGGCGGGCCCTCCTCGACCAATCCGAGCAGCGTCGGGAGCGCCCGGTCATCACCGATGGCTCCGAGGGCCGCGACCGAGGCCTCGCGAACCAAACGGTCGTCGTCGTGCCGAGCCCGGTCGATGAGCCAATCCACAGCATTCGGATCGGCCAGCTCCCCATATGCCGTAGCCGCCGCCTCGCGAACTTGGGGGTCACCATCCTCGCGGGCCAAGGCCAACGTCTCCGACACATCGTCCTCGGTACACCCGCCAAGTGCCTCCACGGCGACGGCACGAACCGACGGATCCGGATCCTCACCTGCCAGGCGCAGTAGCTCGGCCACGTGATCCTCAGGCGCCACCGCAGATACCGAAACCGCCAGCCGGCGGATCACCGCGTCTTCATGGGCCAAAAAGGGCTCAGGATCGCCGATCAACGCAAACAGTGACCAGCTCCCCGGAATCAACGATGATCGAGGTCTTCCCTGACCCACTCTGCTCCCTCCGACCAATACTCCTTCTTCCAGATCGGAGCGCGCGCCTTGAGCTCGTCGATCACATACCGGGCGGCCGGGAAGGCATCGACGCGGTGACCCGACGACACCGCGACACCCACCGAGGTCTCTCCGATCGAAAGCGACCCAACACGGTGAACCGCGGCAACCGCATTGAGTGGCCACTTCTCTCTGGCCTCGGAAACGATCTCGGCGATCTTCGCCTCGACGTGCTCGGCGTACGCCTCGTATTCGAGATGGGTTACGCCATCGCGACCGGGAGAGTGGTCACGAACGGTGCCGAGAAACACGACGATGGCCCCGCTGGCGGGAGTGGAGACGGCCTCGACGAGTCGGCTGGAGTCGATCGCATCGGGTGACACCGATACGAGGTCGGGCAGCGGGGATAGGCGGTCGCGTTGCATACAATCAGTCCGTGGAGCACCCTACCCACGGTAACGAGCCTGAGTCGACGCCGTCCCCGGAGCCAGAGGACAACCCGGTTTCCGGCGTATCGCCGTGGGCGGATCCGCTCCCCACGCTTGACCCAGCCACCTTCGCCGATGTCCCTGAGGTCGCCGAGCATTCTCACTCCCCACAGAAGCGGTCTTCACATCTTCCGACCGGGATCGTCGCCTTCCTATCGGGGGTCGTCGGGGCCATGGCAACCGTGGGCATTCTCGCGATCGGCGGGTTCTTCTCCACCGATGAGCCCGTCGAGCAGGTCGCTCCGACCACCACCGCCGTCGCGGCGGCGCCGGTAGTCCCCCCACGAGAAATCGTCACCACCGGTCCCGATATCGGGGTGGCGGAGGGGGTGTGGGTAAAGGTATTTCCGTCGGTCGTGACCGTCGAAGTTGGCACCCTCAATGAGGATGACGAGATCACGGTCACCGCTTCCGGGTCTGGAGTCGTTCTCGAGGGGGGTTACGTCGCCACCAACCATCACGTCATCGAAGGATCAGAGGTTGCCCAGATCGTGCTCCAAGACGGACGGATCTATCGAGCAACCCTGGTCGGAAGTGATTCGTATACCGACCTCGCCGTATTGGCGGTCGAGGCCGAGGCGCTGGTACCGGTCGAGATCGGAACGACCAGCGATCTGGCGATCGGCCAAGTCACGATTGCCATCGGTAACCCGCTCGGTCAGGTCGGCGGAGCCTCGCTGACCGTCGGGGTACTCTCCGCCCTGTCGCGCCAGGTCAGATTCGATGACGACAGCTCGCTGTTCGGCATGCTGCAAACGGACGCACCCATCACGTCGGGGTCGAGCGGAGGCGCCCTCGTCGACGAGGAGGGCCGTCTCATCGGCATCACCACTGCCATCGGCTTGGGTGCAGGCGGGGCCGAAGGCATCGGCTACGCCATCCCGATCGATCTGGTCCGCCGAGTTACCGCTGAGATCATCGATACGGGAACGGTGCGCCACGCATTCCTCGGCATACTTGGTGGGGATTTCGTCGACCTAGCCGAGGACGGTGCCCTGGCCCCGAGCGGAGCCCTTGTGATCGAGATCACACCTGCCGACGGTGCGGCTGCGGAGGCAGGGTTGCTCGAAGGGGATGTGATCGTGGCGATCGAAGTCGTCGAGATCCAGACGATGCAGGATCTCGTTATTGAGCTCCGCCTCTATCGAGTTGATGACACGATCGACATCCAGCTGATGCGCGAGGATGAACGACTGACAGTCCCCGTGACGCTGGACGAGCGACCGGACGACATATAGGGATGAGCATGAGCGAAGGCGATGACCTGTTTGAGCAGTTGTTCCGGCTCTTTCAGTCGTCCGGCCCGGTGAACTGGAAGCTGGCACGCGAACTCACCAAGAGCCTCGCCGGTGAGCGAGAGCCGATCGATCCGGGCCTGGCCGAAGAGTATCTCGAGCTCGCCCGCGCCGCCGACCTCCGCATCGACGCGGCGTCGTCGCTGCCGGCGCCGTCGCCGGGCGATCTGAATCCGACCGACCGTTCGACCTGGGCGGCGGACAACCAGCAGACCTTCCGCGTTCTCGTCGAGCCACTCTCCGGGAAGCTCACCGGCGGCTTCGAAGACCTGCCAGGCGCCGAGTCGCTCGGTCAGATCGGATCGATGCTGGCACCAATGGGGCCGGCGATTCTCGGGATGCAGGCGGGCACGATGGTTGGGTTTCTGGCTCACCGCACCCTCGGCCAGTTCGATACCGGCATCCCTGCGATGGACCAGGATCGCCCCTACATAGTGGTTCCGAACGTCGAAGCCTTCGCCGTCGACAGTGACCTCGATCCGAAACAGGTCAGGCTGTGGGCCGCGCTCCACGAAATGGTGTTTCAGCGTCTGATGGAGATCGAATGGCTTCGTGGCCACTTCGTCTCGCTGGTCGAGGCGTTCTACGAGACGGTCGAATTCGATTTCTCCGACCTCATGGGAAACCTCGCCGCCCTCGAGGACCCGGCGCAGCTGCAGGAACTACTCGGCGAGGATGGGGCCCAGACACCGGCGCTGCTCAAGGGCACTTCGGACCCGGAACGTCTCGCTGCGGTTCAGGCCTTCACGGCCCTCGTCGAGGGATACGGCGACTACTTGGTCAGGAAGGCCGGGGAAGAAGTACTTCCGGGCCTCGGCGAGATCGAAGCTGCCAACTCGTTGCGCCGTAGAGAGCCGGACCAAGCCGAGCAGTACCTGCAGCAGGTGGTGGGGCTCGAGTTGCAGCGGAGCCGGGCCGACGACGCCGCCGGCTTCTTCCGCGAGCTCGAACAGCGCTGGGGCGAAGACGCGCTCGACCGAATCTGGGAAGACCCGCAACACCTCCCGACGCTGCAAGAGCTCACCGACCCCGTCGGTTGGGCAGCGCGTGTCCTTCTTCAGTGACCAGGCAGGTCGCGAGTCGCAAGTCGCGAGACGCAAGTCGCAAGTCGCAAGCTCAGAGTTCGGATTCCGAGTCCTCCGTTCTCAATTCCTATTCTTGCCGGTGGCCGGTGGCCGGAGGCCCAGTTCCCAGATCCCGGTTGGATTCCGTACCGACGACTGGAAGCGAGCGCAGCGAGCGAACTGGCATCTCACTCTTCGCTAGATTCGCTCTATAGATCTAGCCCCAAGCACGAAGGGACTCAATGACTCTGGAAATCGGCACGACGGCGCCTCCGTTCGAGCTCATCGATCAGGAGAGAAATCCGGTCACCAACGAAGATCTCAGGGGTCAGAAAAGCGTCGTGGTGTTCATCCCGTTCCCCTTCTCAGCAATCTGTGAGTTCGAGCTGTGCGCGATCCGCGACCGGCTGGCTGCCCTCAACGAGCTAAAGGCCAAGGTGGTCGTCATCACCGTCGATACGCATTTCACTAATCAGAAGTGGTCGAGCGACAACGGGTTCGAGTTCCCGGTTCTCTCTGACTATTGGCCCCACGGAGAAACCGCCAAGGCATACGGCGCGTTCAATGAGAAGGTGGGCGCGGCGAATCGCGTGTCCTACATCCTCGACGAGGACGGAGTTGTTCGCGACGTCATCGACAGCGGCTCGCTGGGCACACCGCGAGAGTTCGATGACTACGTCGCCGCGCTCGAGGCGATCGCGAGCTGATGACCGCCGGGGCGAACCCGTCGAAACGAAGCCCGACTCGCGGCGCCATCGCTATCACGTTGGCGGTCATCGCTTCGATATTCGTCTCGATGGCAGTCGACGCCTTCTGGCTGGACAGGGCGATCTTCGACTCCGACGGTTTCGTCGAACGGGTAGCACCACTCCCAAAGAATCCCGCCGTATCGAGCGCGATCGCAGCGAGCACGGTGCAGGCGCTCAGCCAGGACGGGGCACTACAGGCTCAGGTTGCGGACGCGCTCCCCGACGAGCTGACCTTCCTGGCGTCCACCTTCACCGAATTCGCCGCCGAGCTCGTCTTCGATCTCACAAAGTCGCTCGTCGAGTCCGATGTGTTCACCTCGGTTTGGACGGCGATCGTCGAGGCGACCCACCGTGCGCTCACAGCCGCCCTCCAGGGACGGAGCGACGATGTGAGCTTCGATCTGGGCATCGGTGCCGAGGTGATCCTCAACCGCCTCGAGGAGTCTGGGATTACGCTGTTCTCTGATCTGACCATCGGTGAGATCGTTCTCCTGCAGGCCGATCAGCTCGCTGGACCGAGAGCTATCGTCAACGTGTTCAACACCTCGCTCTGGCTGTTCCCGCTGTTCGCGGTGGTCCTGCTCGCTGTTGCGGTCGTTGTCGATTGGGACCGGACGCGATCGATACAAGTCTTCGGGTTCTCCGTGGCGACCATGGTGTTGGTAAGCGCAGCCCTGCTCGCAGGAACGAGGACGGTTTTCGTGGGGGGCGGCGACACCATCATCGCTAGGGAAGCCCGCCGGGTGGTGTGGGATGCGTTGGCCGATGGGTACCTTGTGCTGGCCGCAGCGGTGGCCGGCATCGGCCTGGTCATCGGCGTCGGCACCTGGTTGGGTCGCCGCCAGATGCCCGCTTCGCCGGGGTAGAGCTGGGCTTCGCCGTCGGTAACGACGTGGTGCCAAGATCTCGCATAGCCGCGCCGTGTCGTTCGGTTTGGCGCGCTACTGCTCTGCGTCTTGGCTGAGCGTCGGAGACGAGGTGCGGCTACTCTCCCGGCTCGATGCCAGCCAGGGCGAGGAACACTCCGCTTGCTGTTCGCTTCGGGCCGTATTCCGCATAGGTCAGCAGGGTCAGGGCGGCTGCGGCAATGACCGCACACCACGAGGACGAGTCGGCGCCTGAGCTCGCCGAGAGTGCACGGCGCTCGCGGATGCCGGCATGGGCCCGACCCATCCTGGTGCTTGGCCTTCTCTACCTGTTCCTCGTCGGGGTCAAGCTTCTCGAGCTTGGCATCAAAGGCGTCACCGGTGGGGCAGAGGCAAGCCTATTTGAGGGCATCACCAATCCCATCACAGCGCTGGCAGTCGGCACTCTGGCAACGGTGCTGGTCCAGTCATCCTCGGTCACGACATCCACGATCGTGGCGCTCGTAGCCGCGGGCAGCCTTCCCTTCGAGACCGCAGTGCCGATGGTCATGGGAGCCAACATCGGGACGACCGTGACCAACACCCTCGTCGCGCTTGGTCATGCCCGGCGCTCAGAGGAGTTCCGGCTCGCGTTCACCGCCGCCACCATGCACGACGTCTTCAACGTGATGGCGGTAGCCATCATCCTCCCACTCGAACTTGCGTTCGGCGTGCTGTCCAAACCTGCGGTAGCGCTGTCCGAGGCTTTCGCCGGTTCCGTTGGTGGAGGCTCCTTTAACAGTCCCGTCAAGGGAGCTGTGCAATGGGGGGCGATCCAGATCGCACGCGTGCTCGACCTGGTCACAACCAACCCGCAGGCGATCGGCGGTCTGTCACTCGTGACCGGTCTCCTGATCATCTTTCTATGCCTCCTGTACATCACGCGGAACATGAAGGTCCTGGTCGCGGCGCGGATCGAGCGCTCCCTCAACGTCGCCCTGGCACGAAGCGGTCTGGTCGGCATGACCGTCGGGGTGATCATCACCGTTGCCGTGCAGTCGTCGAGCATCACGACGTCGATCCTCATCCCGCTGGTCGCATCCGGGTTGCTTGTCGTCACCAATGCGTATCCGATCACACTTGGAGCGAACGTCGGGACCACGATCACGGCGCTGCTCGCAGCATTCGCTGCTGGAACGGTGGGCGGGCTTTCGATCGCGCTCGTCCATCTCGGATTCAACCTGCTCGGAATCCTCATCCTGTATCCAATTCCAGCGATCCGACACATTCCGATCAGGCTGGCCGGCAGCCTTGCTCAGGTCGCGATGACCAGAAAGTGGGTAGCGATTGTCTACGTGGCGATCGTGTTTATTGGCCTCCCGCTCATCGTTATTGTCGTCTTCTAGGAGGTTGCCGTGGTATTCGATTTCTTCAAGGGCGGCTACTCCGCAGTCGAGGGAGTGGAGAGCACCCTGGTTCAGATGCTCGTCGACGGCCGTGAGGTGTTCGACACCGCCACCGACGCCCTGTTCGGTGGGGGCAAATCCAAACAGACGAAGCGTGACCTGCAGAGCACCGACCGTCACATCAACGTTGCCCAGCAGGACGTCAGGCGGGAGTTGATGATTCACGCCTCGGTGCAGGACACGGTCGACCTGCCGCTGGTCCTCGCCTACATGAGCACGGTGAAGGACGCGGAGCGCATCGGCGACTACGCCAAGAACGTCTACGACCTGGTCAGGTATGGCGCCGATTTCGAGAACGCCCCGGATCGTAAGGAGCTGTCCGCGTATCGCGATCGGGTGTCGCATCTGATCGGAGAGGCGGCGGAGGCGTTCGCGGCCAGGGACGCCGAGCACGCCCAGCGGTTGATCAACAAGGCCGACGGCTTTCTCGATGACTACGACGCGCAGGTAAAGGCCGCATACCGGTGGGAGGGCACCGCTTCTGACGCGGTGTCGCGCGCCCTGTACTTCCGATTCCTGAAGCGGATCACCGCCCATGTGATGAACTTCCTGACCTCGTTGGTGATGCCGGTCGACCGGCTCGATTACTACGACGAGGCGAAACGGGATCGGTAGCCAGTCCTGCCTCTCCCACGGAGTGGGGGAGGCGCGAGCAGACGAAGTCGGCGAGCGGAGGGGGCTCTGGAAGGTCGAATGCCTCGAATGAGCTCATGCGAGTGGTGCGCTCCCAAAGCCCCCTCTGCGGCGAAGCATCAGCTCCGCCGCGTCTCCCCCGCCCCGCGGGAGAGACGAACTCGCCGCTACCGTCTCATCATGGATTTCTCGCATAGCGAACGGACCCGGGAGTACCTGGACCGGCTGGGTGCCTTCATGGAGGGGCACGTTTATCCCGCCGAGCCTGTGCACGCCCAGCAGGCCGACGAGCAGGGCGGCCGGACTGAGGCGACCCCGATATTGCAGACCTTGAAGCGCGAGGCCAAGGATCAAGGTCTGTGGAACCTATTCCTCCCCGATGCCGAATACGGCCCGGGGCTGGCCTACGTCGAGTACGCACCGCTCGCCGAAATGATGGGGCGGAGCATCGAGCTGGCGCCGGAAGCGACCAACTGCTCCGCCCCGGACACCGGCAACATGGAGGTCATTCACGAATTCGGTACCGACGAGCAGAAGGAGCGTTGGCTGGCGCCTCTGCTCGACGGCGAGATTCGATCCTGCTTCTCGATGACGGAACCCGATGTGGCGTCATCCGATCCACGCAATCTGGAGACCTCGATCATCGGCGATGGTGACGAATACGTCATCGACGGGACCAAATGGTGGTCGACGGGTGGCATATCGGCGGATTGCAAGGTGGCGATCGTGATGGGTGTCTCCAGGCCGGAGGCACCACCGAAGGAGCGGTACTCGATGATCCTGGTCCCGATGGACTCGGAGGGGGTCGAGGTGGTCAGGGATCTCCCAGTGTTCGGGTACCACGACCGTGGCGGCCATGCCGAGATCCGCTTCAACCAGGTGAGGGTTGAGGCCTCGAATCTGATCGCAGGCGAAGGCGCCGGGTACATGATCGCCCAGGCAAGACTCGGTCCGGGCCGCATCCACCACAGCATGCGGTCGATCGGAATGGCCGAGCGGGCATTCGATCTCATGGTGGCGCGGGCCAAGGAACGCACCGCGTTCGGTGGCCCGATCGCCGAGCAAGGGGTGGTCCAGGATTGGATCGCAGAGGCGCGGTGGCGGATCGACCAGGCCCGCCTCCTCGTGCTCTACACCGCCTGGCTCCTTGACACGGTAGGGAATCGGGAGGCGCGTCGCGAGATATCAGCGATAAAAGTGGTGGCGCCACGCATGATGCTATGGGTTCTTGATAAGGCGA
>JACZST010000049.1 GCA_022574065.1 Acidobacteriota bacterium | reverse complement strand
CGAGGAGGCCCTGTCTGCCGAAGCACCCGACAGAATCGAGGCGTTTCGTATGCTGTTGATGGATGCCGGTCGCCACCTCGCGGTCGGGACCGCAGGCGACCTTGCCGACTACCACCGGCTCCATGTACCGACGGCCCGGAAGGTGATCGCCGAGCTGGTTGCAGCAGGCCACCTCGAGCCGGTGGCGGTCGACGGGTGGGGGAGGCCGGCCTTCGTCCATCCCGAAGCCGTCCTGCCCCGTCGAGCCATCGGCACGACGCTGCTGAGCCCGTTCGACTCGTTGATCTTCAACCGCGACCGCGTCGAGCGCCTGTTCGACTTCCATTACCGCATCGAGATCTACGTGCCAAAGCCGAAGCGCCAGTACGGCTACTACGTGCTGCCGTTTCTGTTGGACGGCGCGCTGGTGGCCAGGGTAGACCTCAAGGCTGATCGTGAGAGAGGTGCGCTGCTCGTCCAGGGCTCGCACCTCGAGGAGGGCGAAGATTCGTCGCGAGTAGCGTCCGCTCTGGCCGCCGAGCTTGGCGAGCTCGGGTCATGGCTCGGGCTCTCAGACGTGGTGGTGAAGCCGAACGGCGACCTGGCGGGAAAGCTGTCGTCCGTCATCGGATGACTCCTAGCCTCCCCTCAGGGGGAGGTGGACCACAGGCGGAGCGTGCGGGAAGGAGGGGGTCAGGGCTATCGTCGCGATTACGGTTTGACCCCCTTCCCTTCCCTGCGGTTTGGACCCCCCCCCTGAGGGGGGAGATAATCGCGCTACGGTTCGCCGTCCCCGAGTAAGGAGGGCCCATGATCGACTTTCAGGACCGAGTCGCCATCGTGACCGGGGCAGGCGGAGGGTTGGGCAAGGCATATGCGACGCTGCTGGCATCGCGAGGCGCCGCCGTCGTGGTCAACGACCTCGGCGGGTCGGTGCACGGGGAAGGAAAGGATGCCAAGACCGCAGACGCCACGGTTGCCGAAATCGAATCGGCCGGGGGTGTTGCGGTCGCCGAATACAGCTCGGTCGCCGAGCCCGAGGGAGGCGAGTCGATCGTCCGGAAGGCGATCGACTCCTTCGGCAGGGTGGACATCCTGATCAACAACGCCGGGATCCTACGCGACCGCACGTTGCTGAACATGGGGTGGGACGATCTCGAAGCGGTACTGGCGGTGCATCTCAAGGGGGCCTTCTATGTGACCAGCCCGGCGTTTGCTCGCATGAAGGAGCAGCAGTACGGCCGGATCATCATGACGTCCTCCGCATCGGGCCTGTTCGGGAACTTCGGCCAGTCGAACTACGGCGCCGCCAAGGCAGGGCTGTTCGGCTTCACCAACGTGCTCAAGCTCGAAGGCGCCAAGTATGGAATCAACGTCAACACGGTTGCCCCCATCGCCAACACCAGGATGACCGAGGAGATCCTCGGCGAGATGGCGGATGCGGCGGATCCTGCATCCGTGGCTCCCGCCGTCGCCTACCTGGCATCCGAGGGATGTGACCTCAGCGGCGAGGTGTGGTCGGTTGGCGCAGGTTCGGTCAGCAGGATATTCACCGGTCTGTGTAGCGGGTATTTCAAACACCCGGAAAAGGATGGAACGATTTCTATTGAGGACATCGCCGAACACGTCGATGACATCCGTGTTGAAGAGGGCTACATCGTGCCGTACTCGTCTCGCGACGAGTTCGCCAAGCTTGGCCCGCTGCTGTTCTCGTAGAGTCGTAGCCTTCCCGGAGGAGAGGAATCCGGCGTGACAGATTGGACTGAGAGCACCGCTCTCATCGTCATCGATATGCAGAAGGGGTTCGACGACGAGTCGTTCTACGGTCAGCGCAACAACCCCGAATGTGAGGCGAATGTCGCCAAGCTGCTCGAGGCGTGGCGATCGCACGACTGGCCCATTGTCTATGTCCGCCACGACTCACAGAACGAGCTGTCGCCGATCGCCCCCAACCGCGACGGAAACGGGTTGAAGGACGAGATCACCGGCAAACCCGATCTCTTTGTCGTGAAATCCACCCACTCGGCCTTCCTCGGCAAACCCGACCTGCATGGCTGGCTCCAAGAGAACGGAATCGGTGGGGTTGCCATCTGTGGCATCCAGACCAACGTCTGCTGCGAGACCACCGCCCGCATGGCCAGCGACCTTGGATACGAGGTGCTTTTCGTCAGCGATGCGACGTTTACCTTTGACATCGTTGCCCCCAACCACCAGGTGTTCAGGGCACGCGAACTCGCTCGGTACACGCAGGTGAACCTGCAAGACGATTTCGCCAAGGTCGTGTTCACCGCCGAGTTGCTCGACTGATCACTCCCCGAAGCGGCTGAGCCGTGACGGATCGACGCTGGCCCTGACTCGTGTTCCCTCTGCGAGGCGGCCGTCCGTTGAAGCGATGAGGAGGGACCCGCCGTCCATCTTGACGGCGACGCGATAACCACCTCCGCGAAATCGAACCCGAACGACGGTGCTATTCGGCGTCCCGTCTGTACTCAGGTTGATCGCGCCCGGTGGAAGCACTGCCGAGTCGAGCGCCGATGCAGGTCCGCGGAGACCCAGCGACGCCAAGTCCTTTGCGGAGAGCCGATTCTCCAAGCCGATCAGCTCCGCCGCCCTCGCTGTCGTCGGTCGGTACCAGATCTCCTCAGGCGTTCCCTCCGCAATGATGCGTCCCCGGTCGATCACCGCGACCCGATCGGCAATGGTGAACGCTTCCTCGCGGTCGTGGGTGACATAGAGAGCAGTTGCGCTCACAGCTTCGAAGATGTCGCGCATGTCCTCGATGAGTCTCTCCCGCAGGGATCGGTCGAGTGCGCCGAGGGGCTCGTCGAGGAGGACCAGCCGCGGTTCCGGAGCCAGGGTCCTGGCCAGGGCGACCCGCTGCTGCTCGCCGCCGGACAGCGTGCCCACCGAGCGGGTCGCGTAGCCGGCCAGACCGACGAGGTCGAGAGATGCCTTGGTGCGCGCGGCGAGTTCGTCGCCGTCGAACCGCTTCATACGAAGACCGAACGCCACGTTCTGCGAAACGGTCCGGTGGGGGAACAGCGCATAGTCCTGGAACATCATCCCGAAGCCTCGCCGATGTGGCGGAACCTTCAGGATGGATTCTCCATCCCAACGAGTGTCGCCCGCTTGCGGGTGCTCGAGACCGGCGATGACCCGAAGGAGAGTGGATTTTCCCGAGCCCGAGGGCCCGATCAGGGCAAGGGTGGAGCGATCCGGCACGGTCAGGTTCACGTCATCGAGCGCGGCGACCGGCCCGAAGCGCACGGTGATGCTGTGGAGCTCGAGCATCAGATGTCGCCGGTCGTAGCACCGCGTAGTGCCTCGACCGCCAAAGCAGCGATAGCGGCGAGGCCCATCAGCATCACAGAGAGTGCCATCGCCCTCCCGAAGCTCCCCGGCCGGCCCAGCAGCCGGAAGATGGCGACCGGTATCGTCGTCGAGGTCCGTCTGACGATGAACGCGGTGGCCCCGAACTCTCTAACCGAAATTGCAAAGGCAAATGCGGCCCCGACCGCCACCGCTCTGCTGATGATCGGCAGATCGATCTCCCGCCACACCACCGCGGGGGAGGTACCGAGAACGGCCGCCGCCTCGCGCAGCCGGTGCTGAATCGAGCGCATCGCCGGCACCGTGCTGCGAACGATGAACGGAATGGCGACCAGGGAGTGGGCGATCGGAATCAGGATGACGGAAGTCCGCAGATCGATCGGTTCGTCGAGGGCCACGAGGAACCCGAATCCGATCATGACCGCCGAAGCGCCGAGTGGGAGCATGAGCATGGTATCGAAAACCCTGCCGATCCTGCCGCGCTCGTAGGCGATGGACACGGCTGCCAGCATGCCAATGAGGGTTGCGATCAGCACCGCTGGGATGGCGAAGCGCAGCGTGTTGCCGATGGCATTGGGGGCGGTGACCCCGAGCGTGGGTGTGAACAGGCTGGTGTAGTTCTCGAACCCGAAGCCGGTGGCGGTGGTCAGCGATTTGCCGACCAACACCGCGATCGGGATCACCACGATGACGGCAAGGACGGCGAGGGTTCCGCCGACGAACCAACGTTCCCCGGCCGTTCGCGGCCTTCGCAGCGTCTCGCCGGATGGCCGGTAGGGGAGCTGGAGCTGGCGGACCTGGCTGGCCCGGCTGTAGGCGAAAAGGATCAGACCCACCCCGACGAGCTGGAATATGGCAAGAGCCGCCGCGATGTCGAGGCGACGGAATGAGGTTGTTTGTCTCCAGATCTCGACCTCGATGGTGGTGTGGCTGAGGTCGCCGAGGACGAGCACGACTCCGAACGAAGTGAACGTGAACAGGAACACCAGTGCCGCCGCCGACAGGATGGCCGGGCGCAGCAGCGGCAGGGTGACCTCGAGGAACGTCCGGATACGGCTTGCTCCGAGCACCCTTGCCGCGCGCTCGATGCTGGGATCGATGTGCTCCCAAAAACTTCCGACGCCCCTGATCACAATGGCGAGGTTGTAGAAGACGTGGGCGATGAGGATGATCCACACCGTGCCCCGCAGGTCGATCCCGAACGGGCTGGTCGGTCCGAGGAGGGCCAGCATGGCGGTGGCGACCGCCAGGGTGGGGAGCACGAACGGTACCAGGGTGAGGGCGCGGAACACCGAGCGCCCCGGAAACGAATATCGAGCGAACACGTAGGCGGCGGGGAGCCCGACAGCGAAGGTCAACACCGTCGATGCCACCGCCTGCCACAAGGTGAACCAAGCGACCGACCGCAAGATCGGATCGGTCACCACGGCGGCGAACGCCGAGCCGGCGTCTCCGGAGTTGAGGCCGGTGAGCAGGATGGTGGCGAGGGGGTAGACGAAGAAGTATCCGAGGAAGGCGACCGGCAACGCGATGATGGCTGCGGTCCGCAACCTCATCGCACGATCGCCGCCCATTCGGCGATCCAGCGGTCGCGGTTTTGATCGATGCGGTCCGGGTCCATCGTCACCGGGTTGTCCGGGACGGTGGCGTGCTCGACGAACACGTCGGGGAGTGCCGCATCCCGGTTGGCGGGGAACACGAACATGTTGAGCGGAATGTCCTCCTGGAACCGCAACGACAGCAGATAGTCGACTAGCAGGCGGGCCCCCTGCTCGTTTGACGTCCCGGCGAGGATGCCGGCGTATTCGATCTGCCGGAAACACCCTGCGGTCACGACGCTCGTCGGCGCCTCGTCGAGGTCACCGAAGAACACCTCGGCGGGCGGAGAGGTGGCGTAGGAGACGACGATCGGTCGGGTCCCCACTCCGGATCCCCCCGAGAACTCGAGGTTGTATGCGGCCTCCCATCCCGGCGTGATGCGGACGTCATTGGCGACGAGATCCCTCCAGTAGTCGCGCCACGTGTAGTCACCTTCCTCGCCGAAGGTGTCGATGGTGGCAAGCAGGAACGCCAATCCCGGGCTCGAGGTCGATGGGTCCTCGACTACGAGCAGACCCGCGTATGCGGGCTCGGTGAGGTCTCGCAGCGTCGCCGGAGGATCAATGTCGAGAGCGGCCAAACCGGCAATGTCGGTGTTGAGGCACACGTCGCCGAAGTCGATCGGGGTCACCCGGTCCTCGGTGTCCCGAAGCTCCGCAGGGACGCGGTCGATCTCGGTCGAGCGGTAGGGGATGAACAGGCCCTCGGAAAGCGCCAGCGACAGAAACGTGTTGTCGACGCCGTAGAGCACGTCGGCGAGCGGATGGTCCTTGGTCAGGATCGCCCGGTTCACCATCGCCCCGGCATCGCCGGCCTGTAGCAGGACCACCGTGATCCCGGTGTCCTCGGTGAACTCGCTCAACACCTCCTCGGAGACGAGGAAGGAGTCGTGTGTCATCAAGACGACCTCTGAGGTGTCGGGTGTCGACGAGCAGGCGGCCATGAGCAGAGCGGCTGCCGCGATGGCGGATGTCGCCCGTGGATTCATGGCCCGGTCCTTTCCTGGACCACCAGCAACGTGCCGGTGGTCACCGACACCGATGCCTTGTCGGCTGTCATGGTGTTGCTCACCCCGCGGGTCGAGCCGGCGGGGAGGTCTTCGCCGTGGAGCGGCCAGTGGAACCCGGTCGTGGCGACGCCGCCGGCGGCACCTGCGACCGGGATCAGCGACACCCGACTGCCGACGGCACCACGGATGGTGACCGGTCGGTCGGGATCGCACACGTGCACCGTCTCGGTGTCGGTGAGCCATTGGAGGGCGATGCCTCGGTAGCGATGTCGCGACAGCAGGTGGGCGTTTGCCAGCAGATGGTCCAGCCGGCCGCCGGAACCGCCGACGACGGTGATCTCGGTCGCACCCGAAGCAGTCGCCTCGTCGAGGGCAAGCTCGAGGTCGGTGGCGTCCTTGTCGGTGGGGTGGCGCTCGATGCGAGCACCGGACTGCGCCACCCGTTTCAGATCTTCAGCGGACGCCGAATCCATGTCGCCGACCACGACGTCGACGGTGAGATGGAGAGCAGACGCGAGACCGAGCCCTCCGTCGGCGGCGATGACCAACGCATCGTCCGGGAGGGCGAGGGGCCCCGCGACTGGGTCTCCGTCGGTCAGGACGATGGCTCGCAGGTTCTCCACGCGCTTCCTCCGCTGGGATTACCCAGATCAGGTTCCGCGGGTCGACGGTCGTGGCCGCCCTCTCAGCTCCGAGAGCTCCCCGGGGTGGTACCCGAGATGCTAGCCCCTCGGCAGACACGAAAGGCCACTTGACAAATGTGACAGGTCGCAGGTCGCAGGTCGCAAGCCGTAAGCCGTATTTGCTCCTTCGTTTGGAGGTAGTGCCGAAGGTGGGGGGCATCCGAGCGGTGGAGTGCTCGAGGAGGCGAGTCGACGCTCCCCGGATCCCGTTAGGCCGGTGGCCGGTCCACGGTTCCCAGTCTGCTCATGGGTCATGGCCCAGTTCTCTAATGTCCGTCCAATGGGCCTCGATTCCGATACACCCGCAGGTGCCGCCGCCCGTTGGCCGGACCGGAGCCATGGGGAACAGCCGCTGATCATTGCCATCGCCGGGGGATCGGGCTCAGGGAAGACGACCATCGCCGAGAGCGTGGTCGAGATCGTCGGGCCGAGGTACGTCGCGCTGATCGCTCACGACGCCTACTACCGGGACCAGAGCGCGCTCTCCCTCGAAGAGCGTGCTCAGATCAACTACGACCACCCGGATTCGCTCGAGACCGACCTGCTTGCCGACCACTTGCGGCGGCTCCGCGCCGGGGAGTCCGTGGAGCGCCCGGTGTACGACTTCTCCACCCACACCCGATCGGAAGAGACCGTGACGGTCAGGCCGGAGTCCGTGATTCTCGTCGAAGGGATCCTCGTTCTCGCCGAGCCGGAGCTGCGCGAGCTGATGGACCTGCGGGTGTACGTCGACACGGATGCCGACCTGCGACTGTTGCGCCGGCTGCAGCGCGACACCATCGAACGCAAGCGCACAGTCGATTCGGTGCTCCAGCAGTACGAGGCAACGGTACGCCCGATGCATATCCAGTTCGTCGAGCCGTCTAAGCGGTATGCCGACATCATCGTGCCAGAGGGCTACAACCCGAATGCCATCGGAACCGTCAGCTCGATGATCCGCAACTACCTGGCGGAACGGTCGGGGTCTACGGTCGACTCCTGAGTTCCCGTACCATGTATGCCTATGCGGGCTGTTGGAACTCAATCACGTTGCCAGAAGGGTCCGCGCAGAGAATCTGTTTGCGACCCTGATTCTCCACGATGTCGTTTTTGAAAACTACGCCATCCTGTGTGAGCCTCGAGACCAAGGTTTCCAAATCGTCGACGATCAGGACGAACCTGGACCAGCCTCCCGGACTGGGGCTTACGCCGTCCGGCATCGCCATGCCCGCTGACGAATTAGGCCCCGCGACCCACAACGTAAGGTCTTCCCGATTGAGGATTGCGATCGCTGGGCCGTATTGCTGTTCTAGTTAAAACCCAAGCTTGGAGACATAGAACTCAACTGCCTCTGACACGTCGTTTACGATGTACCTCACTTGTGCCATTCATTACTCCTCTATTGCGACTGCTCCATCTCGTTCTGTTCGTCAAGCTAAGGACATGATCCCACATACCCGCTCCGCCCAGAAGCGGCCTGTTAGGGGATTCCCTTGGCTACTATTTCGCACTCCCGTCCTGACGCTAAGCATTCGGTATGGCTAACGAACGTGCAGTCGGCGACACTGAGATCGACTGGGGTGTTGGTTACGGCCTAGATACCCAACGAACGCCAGGCCTGAGCAATCGGCGTTCAACCGAAGATGTCGCAACGAACGTAGTCTCAGGAGTAGGTCATGCCGAATGAGTTGACACGCCGCGAGCAAGAAGTTCTCTATGGGATCGCTGGAGATCTCACCAACCAACAGATCGCTGCATCTTTGGGCATCGGCATTGGGACGGTCAAGGCGCACGTGAAGCGCATGTTCTTGAAGCTCAACGTCAACGATCGCGCGCTGGTGCCGCTCGTCGCGTTGGGCAAACTCGAGCACGCCGCGAGGCTGCCGCGTTCGCGGCGAGCCTAGAACCTAACTATCGACAACAATAGCCCCAGACTGACGCCAGACTAAGGCCGCGCCCTAAACGCTTGGCATACCCACGCCGGTGAGTCGAACGACTGAGCGCCAGGCCGCTTCTTGGAGCTTCTCGTCGGAGAACTGGTCCTGGGCCTGCACTTCGAGCGGCCCTACCGCCTTGCCGGGCGGCGACGCCCAGAACTTGCCTGATGCATCCGTGGCAAAGTCGCCGGCGTCGACGTAACGCTGGGCGCCTTGCGCGACCGAGCCTGCCATGCCGAACAGCGGGCCAACAAGCTTCATCATCGGCAGCATGAGCACCCGCATCCAGACCGGCATGTGCCGGCCAAAGGACGTGCCGGGCGCGCTGCCGGGTGATACCGCTACGACGACCATGCCGTCGGGAAGTTGGCGTGAGAGCGCAGCGGCCCACCAGGCGACCCACAACTTGGCGTTGGCATAGGTGCTGTTGCCGGAATAGCTCTTGGGCTGTTCTCCTCGCGCGACTGCGTCCATCGCAGCGTCGATGTCGCCGCCAACCGCTTCCTTGATGGCGTCGTAGTCCGGCAGACCAAAGGTTGGCACGTCGCCGCGAGCTGACTCGGAGCCTGCGATCACGATGTGGGCCTCGGGGGCAAGCCTGCCGCCCGCCAGTAGCTCCATGGTGACCAGATGGTGGCCGAAGAGCGAAGCTGCCAGCGTCATCTCGATGCCCTGGGCGGTGTGCTCGAGCTTCTGGCGGGTCAGGCCCGCATTCAGTACGAGCAGGTCGATCGTGCGCCCTTGCTCGATCAGCGTCTGCGCCGCCCCCTTACTCGCGTCGAGGTCGGCGACATCGATCGCGAGTACATCGAAGACGTCCTTGCCAGCGCGCTCGGCCAGCTTCCGGCGAGCGGCGTCGGCCTTCTCCAACGTGCGACACGCGAGAATGACCTGCCCGTAGCCCCGCTCCGCGAGCTGGGCAGCCGCGTCGAAGCCAAGACCGGCGTTGGCGCCTGTGACCAGGGCTGTGTGGTTTTCGTGACTCATGGTGACCTCCGCTGTATGGCAGATTGACCGGTTAACATCCGGGTTTGGCTTACCAAGTTAGCATACGTTCGTTCTTCCAGCCCGGGACCCACGCACCAGCGCATGAGCGCTTCCGCCGGCCTCACGCGATGCTTCCCAAGGGCCGGGTTGCAGAGCGTCTGATTCGTGTGCGATAACGAACGCGGACGAGCCATGCCAAATGACCATAACGTAATCGAGAACCCGGTGACTGGAGAACGGGTAACCTTCAGGAAGCGCCCGGCAGAGACAGGAGGCGCGCTGCTTGAATTCGAACTGGCGCTTGAGCCTCGGCCGGCCGGCCCGCCCGAACAGATCCACGCCCGCCAAGAAGAGCACATTGCGGTCACGTCAGGCTCTGTGCTCTTACGCCTCGGAGGAAGCCAACAGCGGCTGAGCACGGGCACAGCAATGACGCTGCCTGCCGGCGTCGCGCATACCTTATGGAACGACGGCGACGAGGAAGCTCGTGTCGTCGTTCAGGTGAGACCAGCACTGAGCACCGACGTGGCTATCGAGACCCTATTCGGCCTCGCCCGCGACGGCAAGACGAACAAGCATGGCAACCCGAATCCACTACAGGGCGCTCTGCTCGCCCGCGAATACGAGACGTTCTTTGGTTGGCCAGCCGTCCCTCTGCAGAGGGCGCTGCTGGCGCCACTCGTACCAATCGCGAGATTGCTCGGCTACCGCGCTCGCTATCCGCAGTACAGCGAACCAAAGGACGACTAGCGCGATCAGGCCCTTGGCTCGCGGTTCAGTGCTTCCTGTACGACGGACGCCACCTGCACGCC
>JACZST010000048.1 GCA_022574065.1 Acidobacteriota bacterium | reverse complement strand
TCGAGCCGATCGGGTTGCGCACGTCGCGCCCGGGAACGACGAACAGCGGGAGCACGAAAGATGACGGGTGGAGACGTGTCTCGGCAACCATGCGGCGTAGGGTGGGGCTCTGCCGCAGTCGCCTGGGCCGAATAGTGGGGAATCCGCTCACGTGGGGATCCTCTCTCGTAGGTGTTGGGTCAGGGCCGTAACGAGGTTCTCGAAGCCTGGTTGGTCGGGAATCACGTGCGGGGGATGGCCGCGGGCGATCAGTGCGGAGCCGGTGGTCGCCCCCATCCCGACGATCACGAGACCATCGAGGTGTCGGGATCGACACCACCCCTCCACAGCCGATGGGGACCCGAAGATCACGGCGTCGACCGCATCAGCGCCCGGGGCCAACGGCACCGTGTCGTAGACGGGTTCAGCCACGACCTTGGCCCCTGCGGCTCGGAGACCGGCAACGATGGCGGGATCGACACTGCGGGCGTGGGGAAAGGCGACCCGCTTCCCGCGTACCAGCGGGCGCAGAGCCTCGAGGAGGCTGCCGGCCCCTGCCTCCCCCGTGACCTCGACACGGCCGCCGGCTCGGGTCGCGGCGGATGCCGCTGCCGGGCCAACTGCCGCTACCGGTACCGGGACCATCCCGCCGTCGGGCCAGGTGATGTGCACCGCGCGAGGTGAGGTCACAACGATCCAGTCTGCGTCTCGAGCAGACGAGCGGAGCCGCTGCAACACTTTGGGGGCTGATGCCACGATGCGGATGCAGGGCAGCGTCACAGGCTCCAGCCCAGCTGAGCGTAAAAGATAAGCGACCCGGGGCGCGGTATCGGCAGTGGTGGTGACGGCGACGCGCACCCTTCGGCTCACAGGTCCAGCACCCTCTCGAGCTGCCGGGCGGCCGCTTCAGGGTCGGTAGCCTCTACCGCCCCGGACCGCGGGCCCTGCCCGTCTGCGACAAAGCCGGTCAGGTGGATCGTATCTCCGGCGACCTCGCCGTAGACGCCGAGCGCCGCCCGGCATCCTGCGCTGGTCCGAGCGAGGACGGCTCGTTCGGCTTCGACGGCCCGCCGGGTAGAGGGGTCGTCGATCGCGTTCGTCAATTCGGCGGCGAGAGTGCCGGTCGACGCCTCCACGGCCAGGGCAGCCTGCCCCGGAGCCGGAACCATCTCGTCGAGGCTGAAGCGATGGCCGATTGCATCCCGGCGGCCGATTCTGCGCAGGCCGGCTTCGGCCATGACCACAGCGTCGAACTCACCGGATTGCACCTTGGCGAGCCTGGTATCCACGTTGCCTCGAATCCCCTCGATGCGGACGTCCGGGCGAAGTCGGGCGAGTTGCGCGGAGCGGCGGGGGCTCCCCGTACCCACCCGGGCTCCACGAGGTAACGAGTCGAGATCGTGGCCGCAAAGCACGTCCCAGGGTTGTTCACGTTCCGGGTAGGTGATCGTCAGCCCGTCGGGGCCATCGACGGGGAGGTCCTTGCAGGAATGGACGGCCAGATCGGCTTCGCCATCGAGGACGGTGCGCTGCACGGCACGCACGAAGGCACCCATCTCGGTGAGATCCGTGACGGGGGAAAGGCGGTCCCTATCACCCGTCGTCGTCACCTCTACGAGAGTCACCTCCAGCCCGAGATGAGTCCGGGTCAACAACGACGCCACGGCTGCGGCCTGGGCGACCGCCAGTCGGGACCGGCGAGTGGCGATCCGGAGCTCAGTCATCGTCGAGGCCAAAGGCCTCTGCGATGGCGTCGACGATCTCGGGTGCCCGATCGGCCTGTTTGAGGTAGGCGACCGGCCTGGCCAGCAACGTCCGAGCCACGGTATGGGCGGCTTGCTGTAGCACGGCGCGGTCGTTTCCACGGCCAAGCCGGCCGGCGAAGCGGTCGACCGTGCGATCTACGACGGCGTCAGCGGTCCGCATGAGCTCGCCGATGACCGGGCCAACCCGGTGGTGGTTTACGAATTGCCGGTGGGCGTCGGCAGCCGCCGCCTGGACAAAGGCATCGGCGTCTTCCCTGCGCGGTCGCCGGTCGGCCATGCGCGCCAGGTCGTCGATACCCAGATAGTCAACAGCGGCGCCGTCCGGGGGCTCGAAATCGGGAGGCATAGCCATGTCGACGAGTGTCAGCGGCAGGGTGCGGCGCAACACGGCCGCCGCCATCGCCTCGTCATCGACGAGAAGACGCTTCGCCGACGTGGCCGAAACCACCGCCGGAAAAGCTGAGAGTGCCTCCGCGGCACGGTCGAAGGGCCACACCTCGACTCCCTCGATTGCGACCTTGTCCGGGTTGCGGGCGACCACGGTCACCGAGGGTGGTGAGGGGAGACCCAACAGGCCATGAACCGCGGCGGTCGCCATAAGCCCCGAACCGAGAACTGCTACCCGATCGGCGCTTCCGACCACCTGGGCGGCCACCGCGGCGAGCGAATCGTGCGGCGAGTCGGGCAACAGCTCTCGAGCCCGGCGGCCTGCTGCGACGGCAGTCTCGAGCAGCCCGGCGAACAAGCCTCCCACCCGGCCCTCCTGTTCGGCTCGGATGAGAGCCTGCCGGAACTGGGTGAGGATCTCCTGTTCTCCGAGGATTGGTGACTCCAAGCCTGCTGCCACCCGAAACAGGTGAGTGACAGCGCTTTCACCGACCCGCACATCGGGACGCGCCGACTCGCGGAGCTCCCCGAGCATGGCAGACAGCGACCGCTCGAGATCGGGCTCGTCGCCCGCGACCGTGATCTCCATGCGCAAACAGGTCGAGAGCACGAATGTGCCGGCAGGGAGATTGCTCGGGTCGAGCCGTCCCGCCACTTCGGCGCGAACCGCGCCGCGGTGGTGGGGGTAGGCAATGCTGGCCGTTGAGATGTACACGATTTGGGAAGAAAGAAAGGGTATCGGGTGAACGTACCCAAAGAGAGCGTACCGAGCGTTCCCACCGACACCGAGTCGGAAACGCCGAGCCGTCGACGTCACCAAGAGGTTGAGCCAACTCAGATCCACCAACGGGGAGGGTCCCTCAGCACCCGCAGAAGCGTTGCCTCAGCAGAACCGTCCCGCGGCTCGAAGTTGTAATCCCAGCGAGCTCTGGGAGGCAACGAAGCGAGGATGGACTCCGTCCGGCCACCGGTCTCCAGACCGAACCGGGTCCCGCGATCCCAAACCAAGTTGAACTCCACGTAACGGCCCCGCCGGATCTCTTGCCATCGGACCTCCCGTTCGCCGTAAGGCAGATCGATCCGGCGCCGCAGGATCGGAAGGTAGGCGTCGAGGAGTCGGTCACCGAGCTGTCGTTGGAACACCCAGACCTCGTCGAGACGGTCAGTGAGATGATCGAAAAACAGGCCACCCACGCCACGGGCCTCGTCCCGGTGAGGGAGCCGGAAATACTCATCGCATTGCTGTTTCCAAGCCCGGTAGTCCGCAACCTCGTGGGCGTCGCACACCTCACGGAGCACGCCGTGGAAGTGACGAGCGTCCTCCTCGTACAGGTAATACGGTGTGAGATCTACGCCGCCGCCAAACCATGACGAGCCAGTGTTGGTCTCGAAGTAGCGCAGATTCGTATGGAAGGTAGGGGCGTGGGGGTTACGAGGGTGAACGATGATCGACACACCGGTCGCGTAGAAGCTGTCCCCTGCTGCCGCCAACTGCTCCGTCAACTGAACGGGTGTCTCTCCCCATACCGACGAGAAGTTGACCGCCGCCTTCTCCACATGATCACCGTCCGAGAGGATCCGGGTGTCTCCACCCCCGCCCCCGGGCCGATCCCACAGGTCCGAATGGAACGAGGTCGAGCCGTCGATTGCTTCGATGCCCTCACAGAAGCGCGTCTGAAGGTCCTGGTACCAGTTCTCGATGTCCGAACGGTTCACTCTGCTGTCCCCGTCCAATACCTTGCCGGATCGTGCCGTGCCGAAACCACATTCTCACACCCGGCGACGTGACGGTCGTAAGCGATCACCATCCGCCGATTCTGACCGCACGGCATTCCTACGGCGCTCTCACGAGCTCGGTGTCGCTTTGCATCTCATCCGAACGCCGAATCGCCTCCACGGACGACGCGCAGAGGTCCGCACAAACCGGCCGGGCCGTAGTCGCTCAACTGGGCGGCCGACCCCGGCTCCCTCTCGAAATCCGAGCAACCATGAGTCGTGACCCCGGTCGCGTCTCCCGCGCCGTGGTTGGATCGCTACCGACCGTCCCAACCAAGACGCCTAACCACCGTACAGCGAATCCTGGGGGTGGGTCCTGGGGAAGTCACCCGGCTTTGCGCACCAGATCGGCTACAGCAGATGCCCACCTCGCATTGGCGTTGACGCACGGAACGAGAAGAAGTTCCTCACCGCCGGTATCCTGCCATTGTTGCCGCCCCCGGATCCCAATCTCTTCGAGGGTCTCGAGACAATCGGCCGTGAACGCCGGCGCGAGCACGGCAAGCCGACGGACTCCGCGCTCGTAGAGCTTGGGCAGCTCCTTGTCGGTGAACGGCTCGATCCACTTCTGACCGGCAAGTCGAGACTGGAACGTCGTCGAGAACGAGCCGTCGGACAGCCGAAGCTCGGAGACCAAGCCCCTCGTCGTGGCGAAGCACTGGGCCCGGTAGCAGGACTGGTTGACGTCGGTGATCCGGTCGCAACACGATGCCGTCGCCAAGCACCAGTCACCACTTGGGTCGCTCTTCCTGATCTGCGTTTCAGGCAGACCGTGGTAGCTGAACACGACATGATCCGGATGAAAATCCTCTAGGAGGGGCCTGGCAACACCGGCTACCGCTCGAAGGTACCCAGGATCGCTGTAAAAGGCGCCGATCGTGACCACCTCGGGTATGTTCCTCCGCTCCCCAAGCACCTCGAACGTTTTGGCGACCGCCGAGCCGGACGACGCCGAGGCATACTGCGGGAACAGGGGTAAGACGATGATCCGGGGGCAATTCGCGTCGACCAGCCCGCCCACCGCCACGCCGATCGATGGACTGCCGTAACGCATGCCGAACGCCACTCGGTAGCCGTCGCCGAGCATCTCCTGCACCGCAGTGTTGAGAGCTTGCGTGTGCAGTGTCAGCGGCGACCCATCCTCGGTCCAGATCTTCTCGTACGCCTCAGCGGACCGGCGAGGCCGAAAAGGGAGGATGACCCCATTCAGCAACAGCGCCCGGGCCGGGGCCGGCATGTCAAGCACCCGGGGGTCGGAGAGGAACTCTCGCAGGTAGCGCCGCACGTCGGGCACTTTGGGCGAGTCCGGAGTTCCGACTTGGAGGAGGAGCACGCCGGTCGGGGAAGGAGGAGATGCCACTGGAAGCACCACGTTACCGTATGTCGAGTCCACGCCGACCGAACCGTATCTCGTGCAACAAGTAGTAGTTGTCGCAGCTCGGACGATAGGAGACGTGCTCCAGGAGCCCTTCTCTCGAGCGTCTACGCATAGCCGATGGTGTTAGTCGAGCACCCGTTCCAGGACTGCCAACGCGTACTCACAGTCGACGGCTCGGCATGACCTCCGCCACGACATCGACCAAGGAATCCCCGATACTGACGGCTGCGGCCACGGCGAGCCTGACCGGGCAGTTGGCGCTCCAGGGAAGGCAGGCGGCGCTCGGCCTCGAGTGGTGGGCTGCGGAAGCCGGCGTCGCGCTCGAGATCAGTGACGACGGCGGCTCGGCGTCTGCGGCGGCTGCGACCTACGGGCGTTGGCTCGACGCGGGCATTGACATCTTGTTGGGGCCCTATGGCAGCGGACTCGTGCGCGGGGTGGCTCCGCTAGTGACCGCTGCCGGGGCCATGTTGTGGAACCACGGTGGCTCGGCCGATGACCTTGCTCACCCGCTGGTGGTTCCACTCCCCGCCCCGGCGTCAACGTACTTTCGGGGGGCTGTTGAGCTCGCCGCCCATTCGGGCCTGGAGGAGATCGTGCTGGTGGTGGGCCGTGGCTCGTTCGCTGCTTCTGTGGCCGCAGGCGCCGTGGCCGCCGCCACTGACATCGGCCTGTCGGTCAGCGAGATTCCATTGGCTGAGGCCCGGGCCATCACGGGTGCTCCACCCGTCGGGGCGGTCATGGTGGTCGGCACGTTCGAGGAGGATGTGCAATTCGTCGGCGAGCTGGGCGCCGAGTACCCGGGGCTCATTGTCTGCGTGGCCGCCGGCCTGCTCGAATTTGGGGAGCGGCTGGGTCCGGCAGCCGAGGGAGTCGTCGGGCCGGTTCAGTGGATCCCCGAGGCGGTCACTCCTGAGTTGGGTCCGAGCGGAACCGATTTCGTTCGTCACTACCAGGCGACGTTCGGCAGCCCACCCGGGTACGTGGCCGCCCAGGCGGCGGCGGCAGGTTTTCTCGCCGCAGAGGCCTATCGACTCGGTCTCGGGCCGGACGATGTGAGACGGTGGCGGACGAGCACTCTGTTGGGGTCCTTCGCCGTCGACAAGTCCTGGCGCCAGATCGGGTACACCGCACGCACCGTCCGTTGGCAGGGGGGCCGCCAAGTGCTTGTCCCGAGACGCTCCAAGTGATGTGCCAATCAGGAGCGGATCATGGGTGAGACGGTCCGCCTCTCCCGAGAGCAATTGGAGACGGTCTGTTTGGGGCCCCGAGCCCAGGGCTTGACATCCGTCGCCAGCGCTTGGCCGAGGAGATAGGGTCGGGCCGAACCCGGACCGAGGATCGCCCGTGTACGAGATCGACGAGCTCCAGAATCAGGCGCAGGCTGTCATGGACCCAACCGCGTTCGACTACTTCGTGGGGGGCGCAGGCGAAGAGATCACCGTCACCGAGAACGTCACAGCCTGGGCCTCGATCCGTCTGCGCCCTCACGTTCTACGCGACGTATCTCACGTGTCGACGGCGACGACACTGTTTGGCTTGGATTTGCGCTCCCCTGTGCTGGTGCCCCCCTTGGGTTACATGCGTCTGGCTCATGACCGCGGCGAGGTGGCGATGGCCGAAGGAGCGGCCGCCGCCGGCGCCGTGATGTGCGTCTCCACGCTGGCCACGATGTCTCTGGAGGAGGTTGCTGCGGCCGAGCCGCAGTTCCCTCGATGGTTTCAGATCTATGTCCATAAGGATCGTGATCTGACCAGGGACCTTGTCGAGCGGGCACGCGACGCTGGCTACCAGGCGTTGGTGTTCACCGTCGACCTTCCTGTGCTGCCGACGCGTAAGCGAGACGTTCGTAACCAGTTCGACCTCCCCGAAGGGATGGAGTTAGCCAACCTGGGTATCGGGAGGCACGGCGGGGCAGGATCGGCGCTCGAGGCGTACGCAGGTAGCAGCCTCGATCCTGCGCTCACCCCCGCCGACATCGAGTGGCTGCACGAGATCTCTGGGCTGCCTGTCGTGGTCAAGGGTATTCTCAGGGGGGACGACGTCGACATGGCGGTGCGGGCCGGAGCCGCCGGGGTGATCGTCTCCAACCATGGCGGCCGCCAGCTGGACACGGTGGTACCCACAGCGTTCGCATTGCCTGAGATCGTGGCAGCGGTAGACGGGAGGGTGCCGGTCTTGGTAGATGGTGGGCTGCGCAACGGCACCGACATCGTGAAGGCGTTGGCAATGGGTGCCGCCGCGGTGCTGGTCGGACGCCCGTTGCTGTGGGCGCTGGCCGTCGAGGGCCCCGCCGGCGTGACTGGGTTGCTCGAGCAGCTGCGGGAGGAGATCGCCCGCTCGATGGCGCTGTGTGGTGCCACCGCTCTTGCCGACCTCGATGAGAGCCTTGTCCGCCGATAGTCACAACCAGGGTGATGCACGGAAGAAGTCATCCCACGAGGTCTCGTCGAGGTCGGGCGCCGTCTTGTGAGCCAGCATCGTCACCACTGCCATGTCGACGGTGATCTCGTACACATCGCCCGGAATCGGGTGGGATCGCTGCCGGCCACTCTCGTCGGGCTCGCCCAACTCCATCGACCGGTGCTGCTTCGGGGCCGGGAACAGACCCGAGCGGTGGTCACTCAACGAGACGGACGGGGTTCCCTTCGATGTGGGCCGACCAAGTCGTGGTGTCGTTGGTCTTGCCGGGGTAGTTGTAGTAGACCTTCCACCAGCAGTCGGCGCCGCACGTGTAGCCGGCCGGCAGCTCGATCCGGATCGTCACCAGCCAGTTGTTGAACTTGCCGCCACCACCGCTCTTGCTGGTATCGATGATACAGCTGGATTCCGTGCCGGATTCCGACTTCGGGCCGTTGTGCTCCTTGGCTGTCCACTCGCACGGGGGGGCTGTGCCGGAGGGGTCCCGGATCTCTACCGAGTGTTTGCCCTTGGCGTCGCCTGGATCAAACAGCTCGACGACCAGGGTTTTGCCGGCATGCACTTCCAGCACCTCGGCGAGATGGAACTCGGTGTCACCGAGCGTGCCGTCGACGTTGACGTAGATCGCCATATCGCCGAGGCCATAGACCCTGGGTGCCGGGCCGCCCGAGGTGAAGGCTCGCATCGACCAACGGTTGAGGCCCCGCTGGTCGGCACCGCCGGAGTCGTTGACGATGATGCGGAGCGGGAAGATGCCGGCCTCGCTGATCGGGATCGTGCAGAACGGCTCCCACAGGGCGGCCACCCCGCCCGGATACGCCAGCTCGACATCGTCCCAGTCGAGGTCTTTGTCACCGTCCTGGTCGTCCTTCTTCGATACCTTCCCGTCTCCGTTGAAGTCCGCATACGGATCGCGCGGGTCATAGGTGACCGAACACACCAGGGCGTTCCCGTCCGTGGTTACCAGCGGGGTCGGGTCGGGACCGTAGAGCATGAAGGTCGTGGTCGGGCCCGAGTCGTCGTCATCGTCGTCGCCGCCGCCCTGGGGGTTGTCGCCCACCAGGACATGGTCTCCGCCGCCGCGGGTGAACTGCGGATCGAACAGTTCAACGGTGAGGATCGAACCAACCGACGCCGAGTCGACCTCGATCCCGTACAGGTATCCCCCAGCAGCCTCCTGGCTTCCGGCATTGACCGATTGCCGGCGCTCACCATTCTTGTTGCATCCCGACGCGCCCTCCCACTTGATGCATTGAGACGAATAGCGATCCCCCATACCCTTTCCGGTGTAGTAGCCGTGGATGTTCCCCCAGAAGTTGGGCCAGCGGCCCAGCGCGGGGTCGTTGCCGAAGTACGGCTCCGGGCTCCCCATCGGGAGAGGCAACACGTACTCGGCCCGCGGTGTGGGCGATGCTCAGGCTGTTGATCCCGAACACCCTCATGAAGAAGGTGGGGACTTCGTGGGTGATCGTGGCCCTCAGCTGACCCTCATGGGCGACCGCCGATGGATCGTCTTGGTAGGCCACGATTTCGACGATGTCGGATCCACCAATTGTGGTGTCGATGTACCCGTTGATTGCCGCGACATCCCTTCCCGTCTCCTTGGCCTTGTCCGGGTTGTCCGAGGCGTAAACCACCCCACTCAGCGCTGCGGCGTCTGCGCCGTGCTGGATCTCGATCCTGTTCCAGTAGATCCACCCCAGGTCGACGGCGAACCCGACCACGCCGAGGAGCACGACGAGGAGCAAAGCCATGATGGGGAGAATCGCTCCGCGCTGCTCGGCGACAACACCGGCCGACGGTGGGTGGCCATCGACAGCACCGAGCGAATCCGGCATGCCTGGAGCCGGCCCGCTGCAACTGGTTGCGCGCCTGTCACAAGGACTGAACGGCATCGAACGATCCCTTCGGGTTTGGTCCGTCGCCGCCATGATATCTCTACGACCACTCAGAGTACATACCCACTGCTCAGCGTAGTCAAGTTGGGAGCAATCGACGTAGTTACCACTCACGGCGAGATTCCTCATGATTGAAAAGGGTTTCGCCCCGCCATGGGGTGATGAGGAAGGGCGGAGGTCCGCCAGCCATGGTGTCGCTCATACCGAGTGTATCGGTCATCGGACCTCGCCCCCGAAGTGGGACATACGCCATGTGGTACGGAAATCGATCCGTTGCCACGGCCTACCGCGAGCTAAGGACCACTCGACGCTGTTGTTCTCCCCGGACCCCATCCATGTTCTCATGCCGTTTCGCGGTATCTGTTCGAAAGACTTGCCGAGCGGCGCCTGCGTGCTTCAACGGAACCGGAAACGAGAACCAGGACGCCGACGGATCCGCACGTACCCGGCAGGTATGGGCGCATTGGAACGCAGCTCGGGCCGTGGTCAGTACGGTCTCGTACCGTTCAACGGCTTCTCGCTCCGTTACTGTCCGGGTGGGCCCGTCGGATGCAGCAGGGTGGACTCGACTCCGTTAAAGCCGACCTCGAGGGGCCGCTGCTGTATTGACCACCCACGTTGTTGACGGTGTGAAGGGTTGAGCCTCCCGGTGGCATGGTGGTGGTTGCGAAACGACCGCCAGCCACGAGGAGGCTCGTCATGCACCGTAACGCTCGACTCACGGTC
>JACZST010000047.1 GCA_022574065.1 Acidobacteriota bacterium | reverse complement strand
AAGCAGATCGCTCCCAATTTGCGGAGCGCCATTTTTCCCGCTCTTGCCGCTTCGCGGCGAGCCGCTTGGGCCACGGCTCCGCAAGGATCTCCGACAGAGACCAGATCGCTCCCAATTTGCGGAGCCTCCAGGCGGTACGATCGGCGGCATGGGCTTCTTCGATCGGAACCGAGCGAAGTACGTCGCCGCGGGTGTTGATTCTGCGCGCATCCCGCCGGGCCAGTACGTCACGGAGCGGTGGCCGGTCCTCCATGAGGGTGCGGTCCCTGCGGTCGACACCGCTCTCTGGACCTTCACGGTCGACGGGCTGGTCGCCGAACAAAGGGAGTGGGGCTGGGAGGAGTTCAGGGCCCTTGATGCCTCTGACCTGTTCACCGACATCCACTGCGTGACCAAGTGGACGAAGCTCGACACGCGGTGGCAGGGTGTATCGGTGCGAGCCGTGTGGGATGCGATCGAGCCCGACCCCGCGGCCAGCGCCGTCATGGTCAGAGACGTAGGCGGTTACACCGCCAATCTCCCGCTCGATGACTTCTTGAGGGATGGCAGCATGTTCGCCCACACCTTCGATGCGAAGCCGCTCGAACCCGAGCACGGCGGGCCGATGCGACTCGTGGTCCCCCACCTGTACTTCTGGAAGTCGGTCAAGTGGGTCGCGGGGTTCACGGTCCTAGCCGAGGACGAGCCCGGGTACTGGGAGCAGAATGGGTACCACATCTACGGCGATCCATTCCAGGAACAGCGGTTCACGAACGACTAGAAGAGTCGCAAGTCGCAAGTCGCAAGCAAGATAATCCGGACGTTCGACTCGTGACTGCCTAACGGCTCGAGCCTCGCATCGAGCCGGTGAGCTTGCTGCCGTCCAAGGCCACCACCATGCAGGTGATCTCTCGATCGTCGATTTCATTCCAAGACTCTTCGGTTGGTTCGAGCCCGAAGATCTCGAGCTCCGAGTACTCGTAGGCGAGTCCGACGAAGGGGTGGAAGCGGGTCAAGCAACCGTCGACGGCGGCGTTTTCGATCTCGCTCGCCCCCGGGTACGCGTTCTGCACCATGTCGAACATGCCGTACACCTCGGCGTCGTGCGCCTGGGAACAAGGCAGCCCCTCCACCGACTGCACGAGGTCCCCATCAGGGAGGTTGAGGCAATCTCCACTCTCAATGACGAAGGCGCCGAGCCCGCCACTTTCGACGATGGCGCCGGTCGAGTCGCGTACGGTGTCGTCCTGGAAGGCGCCGACGCCGGCAAACACGGCGACACCGGCGACCACCGCTCCGGCGATCAACCGTTTCATCGTTGTTGTCTCCCCTTTGCCTGACCCTGTTGCATCGGCACCGCATCGGGCGGATTGAGTCGCGAGGCCCGGTCCGCCTCTCCCACGAAGTGGGGGAGGCGCGAGCAGACGAAGTCTGCGAGCGGAGGGGGCTCTGAGAGCTCGCTCCATGCCGATTGAGCTCAGCCGCTACCAGCAAGCCCCCAAAGCCCCTCTGCGTCGGAGCCGAAGTTCCTCCGCGTCTCCCCCGCTCCGCGGGAGAGACGAAGAATCGCCCGCTTCCCAAAGCCACATCTGCCCGTCGACGCCCCCCGTGGCTACTCCGTAGGGCTCAGCAGCAGGTTCTGCGTCGCCCGCCCGACGGGACCCTCGGCGTCGAACAGGGCTGCATCGGCGAGGCCCACGCCGGTCGCTACCCAGTGCGATACGGCCTGGGCGCAGAACCACTCCCCGACCGGGTCCCGGTGCAGCGACACGGTGAGGTCGGGGTTCACAAACCGAATCTCGTCGAGATGGTTGTTGTAGGAGATGCCGTTGACGCTGTCCGCCAGCGGACAGATCCGTTGGAACGGGCTCGGCGACTCGCCGGCGACAAAGGGCACCGTGGTCCGCATCCACATCGTCGTTGGTCCCCCCTCGGCGACAGGCCCCACCGGGTCGTAGCGACATTCGACCGAATCGAGAAACGAAGTCTGCCCGTGCACGCTTCGATGAATGGGGAACGGCCCCGGCATCGCCGCGGACAGATCGGGGGCATCGACCCTGGCGGTGGTGATGTCCAGCTGGTCGACGGTGCGCAGGTGCAGGCCGTACGCCCTGGCGTAGATCGTGTCGTCGTCATATAGCTCGGCTTGGGTGAGGCTCACCAAACGACCGGACTTCGTGATCGATCCGGTGACGCGGAAGCCGCGCATCGGGATCGGGCGGATGATGTCGACGGTGATTCGAGTCAGTCTCTGTTCTGGGACGACTGCCTCCAGCGCCCCCGCCATCAGGGCCGTCGGAGGCCCGGCGTGGCAGGCGTCGACTTGCCAGGGCCCACGCGCATACTCCGTGGGGACAAACCAGGAACCATCGTCGGTCTGGAAATAGGCATCGGTCACAAATCTGAGGCTATCCGGCCGTCGACGCGATGGCATCCACCGGCTCCGACCTCGAAAGGCCCCGCTAGCGTCCTCGGCAAAGGGGTAGGAGGAAGAGAGGTATGGGTAATCCGGTGGTGCACTGGGAGGTCATGGGGCCGGATGGTGGCAAACTGGCGTCGTTCTACAACGGCCTCTTCGACTGGGGAGCCACCGAGGCTCCCGGTATGGACCAGTACCACCTCGTCGATGCCGAGAAGACGGGAGTTGGCGGGGCCATCGGCAAGGGCGTCGAAGAGATGCCGTCATACGTCACCATCTACATCCAGGTCGACGACATCAACGATCACCTGGCCAAGATCGAAGGTGCCGGGGGATCGAGCATCATGCCGCGCACCGAGATTCCTGGCACGGTGACCTTCGCACTGTTCGCCGACCCGGCGGGCAACGTCGTCGGTCTCGTCGAGGAGGAGACTCCAGCGGCCGACTAGGCAGGGTAAGACGGACCGCGGTCCTGCTGTGGTTTGACTGCGGCGTCGGCTCACTAGCCGAGAGTCGGCGGCGGGATCACCTGCGGTTGGGGCTCGGTGACCCAACTGCCGTGCTTTTCGTCGACAAATACGTCAGCACCGACAACGGCCTCGTTGAGCCATTCGTTCACCGCATCGAAGGCAGCCTCGCCGAGAAGCCCCTGTCTCAGCTCTTCGAGAGGCGTCGTGGTGCGCGACGCAACGAGCATGACGTGGTACCCGAAGTCGGACTCGACCGGCCCGAAGACTTCCCCAATTTCGGCCTCCATCGTTGCTTCTGCGAACTCCGGTACATAGTCGCTGGCGATGGCGCAGCCGAGGTCGCCGCCGACGGCTGCGCTGCCGTCGATCGAGACCTCGGCCGCGATCGTGGCGAAGTCCTCTCCTGCGTCGAGCCGCTCGAGGGCGGCTTCAGCCTCCTCTGCCGTCTCGGTGAGGATGTGTGAGGCGCAGACCTCTGTCCATTGCGCAGGGGATTCGTCGAAATCGCGTTGGGCGTCCTCGAGCGTCGGCTCATCGAGGGTTTCGACGAAGGACTCGTGAAGGCTCTCCTCGATGATGATCTGGGTCACAAGTTGGCGAAGGCCGTCCTGTGAGATGTTCTGCTGCACCAGGAAGGTCTCGATTTCGGTAAAGCCGCTCCCGAGGACGAGCTCACGAGTCTCCAGGTCGATCTGGTCCTCGGTCGGTTCGAACCCGAACTCGTCCACCGCACGCTGGTTGATGGCCCCCCACTGGATGAGGACGCTGAGGTAGGTGGCGAACTGCTCGGGTTGCCTATCGAATTCGTTGACTTGGTAGAGAAGGCCTTCGACGTCTCCGAGCGTGATGTCGGCTCCGTTGACCGTTGCCGCCACCGAGTTGCTTCCGCCGCCGCACGAGGCGATGAGGAGGGCTCCGCCGGCGATGGCAATCGTGAGTCGTCTCATACCTCGGACCTTCCGCTCATCGAGCACCGAGGATATGAGGCATTTCGGAAAACCAGCCCCCGGCACCATGAGAATCAGCTAAAAGTCACGCGATCATCAACGCATCCCGGAGCACGGCGACCCGATCGGGGTCCACTCGGAAGTACGCCCAGCGACCTCGCTGCTCTCGAGCCAGCAGGCCAGCGTCGGCCAGAATCGACAGGTGGTGACTGACGGTCGGCTGGCTCCGCCCAATCATGTCGACCACATCGCAAGCGCACAGCTCGCCGTCCGGGGCGGTGGCGACGAGACTGAGTAAGCGGAGCCGCACCGGATCCGCCAGCACCTTGAAGGCCGCCGCCAGCTCGTCGGCCTCGGTGTGGTCGAGCGCCTCGACGAGCACCGGCTCGCAGCAGGGCTCGATAACTTTGACATCCATGAAACTCATCCTAACGATGTATTGACAACTGTCTATATGAGAGCTTATCATATCGATGGCGGTCGATATGGTGGAATCATGAGGATGAGGAGGAGCGGTGGCTGATCAAGACCTGCGCGAGGTGGTCCGGCAACGATATGCCGACATGGCACAGAACATGCGTGTTGACGGCTGCTGCGACGAGTCGGGCTGCGGATCCCAGTTGTACCTGGCCGACGACCTGGTCTCACTCCCAGACGGTGCCGCCCTGACCAGCCTGGGCTGCGGGAACCCGACGTCGGTCGCCGATCTGCGGCAGGGGGAGACCGTGCTCGATCTGGGGTCGGGGGCAGGCATCGACGTGCTGCTCTCGGCGCAGCGGGTGGGAGCGACCGGATTCGCCTACGGGATCGATATGACCGACGAGATGCTGGATCTCGCCCGGAAACATGCGGCCGAGGCCGGTGTCGACAACGTTGAGTTCCGCAAGGGGTTCATCGAGGACATCCCCCTCGATTCCGAAACCGTCGATGTGGTGATCTCCAACTGCGTGATCAATCTTTCCCCTGACAAGGAAGGCGTGTTCTCGGAAATGTTCAGGGTCCTCCGGCCGGGTGGGCGGCTCGGCATCGCAGACGTGGTGGCCGAAGACCAGCTGAGCGCAGAGGAACGCGTGGAACGAGGGAGCTGGGTTGGGTGCATCGCAGGGGCCTTGTCGTTCGCCGAATACGAGAACGGCCTGACCGCCGCCGGCTTCAAGGAAATCTCAATCAGACCGAGCCATGCCGTCACCGACGGGATGCATTCGGCAATCATCCAGGCGCATAAGAGCGCGCACCGATAGGTGACCGGTCGTCTCGACAGAAGTGGAGCTATTTTTTCCGCTCTAGCCGCTTCGCGGCGGGCCGCTCGGGCCACGGCTCCGCAAATGGCCGTGCCGACAGAGACCGGATCGCGCCCTATTTGCGGAGCCTCTAAGCCGACGACACCCTCCGCCGCCGCTCACCGATGCCTCGACTCCGGCACGCTGCAAGACCGGATCGCCTGAGGGCCTAACCCGCAATGGTCAGCCGATGCTCGCCACCTCCTGGCAATTCCCGAACCGCGGTCTCGACCACCGCAGGGCGGACCGGCTCGGCGCCACCTGGGGCACGGGCGGCGAGCTTGTCGACGTGTGGGATGAGACGACCCTCCCACGACCCAACCGCACTGTTGTAACCCTTGACCACCGTGTTGAGCTTCTTGCCCACGTCCGCCAGGTGCTTGGCGAACGTGGCCAGCCGCACCTGGAACTCCTTGGTGTCGGCAACGATGAGCCTGGCTTCTTCTAGGGCACGGTGCTCACCGATTGCCTGGGCGGTGACCCCGAGCAACGCCAGCAGCGTCACTGGGCCTGCGAGCAACACACCCTGACGCCTGACCTCATCGAAAAGACCGGGCCGGGCCCGCATCGCCTCGACGTACAGCCCTTCCTCGGGCACATACATCACGATGAACCCTCCGGTCGCCTCGGAGTGGTAGCCCCGGCTCTTCAGGTCTCGCGCCATCCTCACCAGGGTTTGGCCATGCTCGCCCATCAGCCGCTCTCGCTCATCGGCACTCTCCGCAGCGCAGGCGTCTCTGAACCTGGCAATGGGGAACTTGGCGTCGATCACAATGTGCCTGCCGTCCGGCAGGTTGATCACCCCGTCGGGACGACCACCTTCGCCACCGTTCGCCCGGTTCAACTCGTAATCGCGGCCCTCGACGAGGCCGGCATGCTCGAGCGCCTGCCGCAGCGACAGCTCGCCCCATCCTCCCCGGCCCTGGGGGCTGGCAAACATCTCCGTGACCCCTTCGATACGCCGGTCCACCGACAGCAGTCTGGCGTCGAGATCTCCCTGCATCCGCGCCAAGCGTTCCAGGACGTCGCTATTGAGACCAGGCGGAAATTCGATGCCGCGTCGCCGCTCAGCAGCCAGCTGCATCCCGAGCACCACCACTGCGCCAACCAGCATTGCCCCGACAATCGCGGTCACCGCCGCCGCTAACAACATCGTCATCGCGCTCCTCCATTCGGACGTACGCGAGCAGCGTGCCACGAGGGTGTGACAGATTCGCCCCGATGCTCCCAAACCCCTTATCTGGAGAGGTTTCACCCCGAACCGGTCCGCGGCAAACAGGCAATGTCCAGGAATAGCCGAGATCGCCCTACGGTTCAGTTCTAACTCAGACATAAGAGGCAAGACGCAAGACGAGACCTGTGTTTTGCATCAAGAAAGGTAGAAACCACATGGCCGACCTCACCACGACAACGCTGCCGGTGCTCCCGCTCCGCAGCGGTGTCGTCTTCCCGCACATGGTCGTGACCGTCACGATCGAGTCCGACGAGGCAAAGCGAGCCATCGCAGCCACCGAGAACAGCGGTGGTCGCCTCCTGCTCGTCCCCCAGCTCGAAGGTGAATACGCCAGGGTTGGCACCATTGCCGAAATCCAAGAGGTTGTGACCGGAGAGGGCACTACCGCGCTCATTTCCGGCGTAGCTCGCGCCAGCATCGGGACAGGCCAACCCGGCACCACCGATGTGTTGTGGGTCGAGGCAATGCCCGTAGAGGAACCACACGATCACTCCCAGGAGACTCTGGAGCTCGCCAACCAGTTCCGAGCCGTCGTCAGCGAGATCCTCGACCACCGAGGGATAGGAGAGGTCGCCGACCGGTTGCTTGGGGCCGACGACCCTGGCCAGCTCGTCGACCTGTCAGTCCACTCCCCGGATCTGTCCACCGCCCAGAAAATCGAGCTGCTCGAGACCATCGACGTGCACGAGCGCGTCGAGCGAGCACTCGACATGATGAACACCGTGCTCGCCGACATCACGCTGCGTCGGAAGGTCCGCGACGACGCCACCGAACGGATCGACCGCAGCCAGCGCGACTACCTGATCCGGCAGCAGATGGAATCGCTGCGGGCCGAGCTCGGTGAGGAGACCGGCACGGTCATCGATGAATACCGGCAGAAGCTCGCCGAGGCTCAGATGCCGGAATCCACCACCGAGGCAGTGGAACGCGAGATCGACAGACTGGAGCGCATGAACGATCAGAGCCCGGAGATCGGATGGATCCGTACCTGGCTCGACACCGTGTTCGACCTCCCATGGGGCACCCGAACCACGGACAACCTCGACCTCGGCGACGCTCGATCGGTGCTCGATGCCGACCACACCGGTCTCGAAGACGTCAAGGAGCGCATCGTCGAGCACCTGGCTGTGCGCAAACTGCGCAAGGAGCGCGGCGTCGACGACGCCGAAGACGACCACCGCAGGGGCGGGGGTGCCATTCTGCTGCTCGTCGGCCCGCCCGGGGTGGGAAAGACCTCCCTCGGCGAGTCGGTGGCACGGGCGCTTGGACGCAAGTTCGTCAGGGTCAGCCTCGGAGGCATCCGTGATGAAGCCGAGGTCCGCGGTCACCGGCGCACCTATGTCGGTGCCCGTCCGGGGCGGATCGCACGAGCGCTCACCGACGCCGGTTCGATGAACCCGGTGTTCCTGCTCGACGAGATGGACAAGGTGGGATCGGACTGGCGGGGCGACCCGTCGTCTGCGCTGCTCGAGGTGCTCGACCCAGCCCAGAACCACACCTTCCGCGACCACTACCTCGAGTTCGACCTCGATCTCTCCGACGTGCTGTTCATCGCCACCGCCAACGTGATCGAAACAATCCCCGCGGCCCTCCTCGATCGCACCGAGGTGATCCGGTTGGACGGTTATACCGACCAGGAGAAGGTCGAAATCGCCCGCGACCACCTGCTGCCTCGGCGTCTGTCCAGTGTTGGACTCGAGCCTGAGGAAGTCACCGTTTCGGATGAGGCGATGGCGGCAATCATCGAGAGTTACACCCGCGAGGCGGGAGTGCGCGGTCTCGAACGCATGTTGGACAAGTTGGCCAGGAAGAGCGCGATGAAGATCGCCACCGATGACACGGACACGGTGAACGTCACCGAGGTAGACCTGGTCGACCTGCTGGGTAAGCCAACCGTGTTCAGGGATGAAGCCGGCGAACGGACGCGCGTACCCGGCGTGGCAACGGGCCTCGCCGTGACCGGAGCCGGTGGCGACGTGCTATTCGTCGAGGCCTCCGTCATGCCAGGCAATCGGGAATTGACGGTGACCGGCCAGCTCGGCGACGTCATGAAAGAGTCGGCGGAGATCGCCCTGTCGTACGTGCGGTCCAACGCTGAAGATCTCGGCATCGACCCCGACGACCTCGACCGTGCCATCCATCTGCATGTTCCTGCGGGAGCGATCCCCAAAGACGGCCCATCCGCCGGGATCACGATGACGACGGCCCTGGTCAGCCTGTTCACCGGACGCAAGGTGAAGGACACGATCGGCATGACCGGTGAGCTGACCTTGCAAGGGCGAGTCCTCCCGATTGGGGGCCTCAAGCAGAAGGTGCTCGCCGCCCACCGGGCCGGCCTCACCGAGGTGATCCTCCCGACACGCAACGCCGACGATCTCGACGAGCTCCCGGAATCGATCACCGAAGCAATGACCTTCCACCCGCTCGACGACATTTCGAAGGTGTTGGAGTTGGCACTGGAAGAGGGCTAGGTCCGCAGAGGCGTATTACGGATTACGTAGGTCTGAGTCCAGGGCTCGCGAGCTGCGACTCGCTGCTCAGCAGAGGGGGCCTTAGGGGAACGAGTGCCCGCGGTGCGCCCAGTCGAGGCATCCAAGCTCCCAGAGTCCCCTCCGCTGCGCTCCGGCCTTTCCGGCCGGTGCTCGCGCCTTCCCCACTTTGTGGGAGAGGCGAACAGCCGACTTGCGACTTGCGACTTGCGTCTCAGTGATCCGGGCCTGGTCCCAAGCCGAGCTTGGCGTGCATCGCACCCATGCAGTGGTCCATCACGACGGTGAGGCCGCCTTCGGCGGCGATCGTGGCCGCTTCTTCTGAGATGATCCCCAGCTGGAGCCACAGAACCTTGGCACCGATCTCGACTGCGTTGGCTGCGATCGCCGGTGTCTCCTCCGCAGGGCGAAACACCTCGACGACGTCGACCTGGCCTGGGATGTCGAGCAGAGATGGATATGCTTTCTCCCCGAAGATCTCGTCGCGACCGGGATTGACCGGGATGATCCGATAGCCCTGGTCCTGGAGGTAGGCCGGGACCACCTGGGCCCGCTTCGTCGTATCCGGGGAGGCACCAACCACGGCGATCGTCTCGGTCTCGGCGTAGATGCGCCGCAGCTCATCGAGCGGCGGCCGGGTCCTCATCTCAGGCACAATGCACTCCTTAGAACGGAAGGCTGGGGAGGGTGTAGATGTCCGCCCGGTCGAGCAGGGCGAGGGCTCCCAGGATCCCAGCGGCCACCCCGACAAGCCCGAGCACTGCCTGCAACAACACCATCCACCATGCCGCCTGGAAGTGATAGTCGCGCCCCGCGGCGCTCAACATCGCTATAGCAAGCACGACGCCGCCGACCACCGAACAACCGCGACACATCGGACATGTCCAACGTGCCGAAGATCAGGGACAGCTCACTGTTCTCTGGTGCAGCTGACAGCCAGAGGCCGGTTGTTGCAGTGACTATCCCGATCATGCCGAAGAACCACATTGGGAAGTGGCTGCCGGCATCGGTGTCATGCGCCTCGACGGAACGAGCGGGTCCGTAGCTCACGAAGCCGGCGCCTCCTTCTGCCAACGACTCACCGACGGGAGCATAGGACCGCGCTTTGCGTCAGCGGCTGTTGAGCCCTCGGCATCGCGACGGGGTTATCGTCACAGGACTTGCTGCGTCCGGAGCGCGGTGTTCGCCAGCGCCCTACATGGCCGGTTGGTCGGCGACCCCTCTCCCCAGCGGGTCGAGTCCGTACTGGTTCGGGCCGCTGGTCCCGGCAAGGAACCCGGTCTCGACCAGCGCCCAGATCCCCCCGATGACGGGTACCAGACCGATCAACACCCACCACCCTGATTTGTCACGGTCGTGCCAGCGTTTGATGGAGATGGCAAGGCTGGGCCAGATCATGGCGAGGTACGCAACACCGAGCAGCGCTCTCAATGCACTCGAATCGATGGCGAAGAGAACGAAGATCACAATGTATGTGACTATGAGCGCCCCGACACCCGACCAGAACTTGGCTCGATTGATCC
>JACZST010000046.1:8967-10476 GCA_022574065.1 Acidobacteriota bacterium | reverse complement strand
GAGAACGCCGGATTTGCCAGGGCAGTCACCAAAGCGGGGCTGATCTGGGTAGGCCCTCCCCCGGAGGCGATTGCCACCATGGGCGACAAGATCGCGTCACGAGCCGCAGCTGAGGCCGCCGGGGTCCCCACCGTCCCCGGCACCATGGAGCCGCTGACCGAGGTCGACCAGGCCGCCGCCTTTGCCGAGGATCACGGCTTTCCCATCGCAATCAAAGCCGCCCACGGCGGCGGAGGGAAGGGACTGAAGGTGGTTCGCTCGCCAGACGAGCTCGACGCCGCCTTCGAGAGCGCGAAGCGGGAGGCGGACGCCTGGTTCGCCAACCCCGAGGTCTACGTGGAGCGCTATCTCGACAATCCGAGACACATCGAAGCACAGATCATCTTCGACAAACACGGCAACGGTCAGTTCCTGGGCGAGCGTGACTGCTCGATGCAGCGCCGGCATCAGAAACTGATCGAAGAGACACCGGCTCCATTTTTCACGAGCAAGCAACGAACGAAGCTAGGCAAGGCGGCCCTCGCCGTGGCTCGCGCCGCCGCATACGAAAACGCCGGTACCGTCGAATTCCTCATGGACGAAAAGGGAAACCTGTATTTCCTCGAGATGAACACCCGGATCCAGGTAGAGCACACGATCACCGAGGAGGCCACAGGCATCGACCTGGTTGCGGAGCAACTGCGTGTGGCCGCCGGTGAGGAGCTCTCCTTCGACCATGTTGACGCCCGCGGGCACGTGATGGAGTTCCGCATCAACGCCGAGGACCCCGCACGCGGATTCCTCCCCACCCCGGGCACACTGTCGCGCTACCGGGAATCGGCGGGTCGCGGGATTCGTGTGGACAGCGGCGTTCGCCAGGGCTCCTCGATCTCGCAGTACTACGACACCCTCATCGCCAAGCTCATCGTCTCCGGCCGCGATCGCTCGGAGACCATCGCCCGTGCCAAGCGAGCCCTCGCCGAGTTCGAAATCGGGGGGGTCGACACCACCATTCCTGCACACCTCACCATCCTGGACAACGAGGATTTCGTCGCCGGACGAATCTCCACCCGTCTCGTCGAAGATTCGATGGATTTCACCCACCTCGCCACCAAGACGGCCCCTGTGCTGCCCGAGGACACCGAGCTACAAGAGCGCAACATCACCGTCGAGGTTGGCGGTCAGCGCTACGAGGTTCGCTACTGGTCCGAGGTCATCGCACCGACCACTTCCGGCCAGCGCCCGGCGCCGCGCCGACGGGCGCCGAAACTGTCCGAGCGCAGCGGCGGCCAGGGAGGCGAGGGCATCGTCACCGCCCCGATGCAGGGAACGATCGTCAAGGTCCACCATGGTGCCGGTGATGCGGTGGTTGCCGGCGAGCCGGTCTGCATCCTCGAGGCGATGAAGATGGAGAACGAGATCAAGGCGCCAAACGATGGCGAGATCGTCGATCTCCGGGTCCAACCCGGCGACACCGTCACCTCCGGCGCGGTGCTGATGGTGATCAGATAGTTCCGAGTTCCCAGTTCC
>JACZST010000046.1:0-8957 GCA_022574065.1 Acidobacteriota bacterium | reverse complement strand
AGACGCAGGCACGACCCGAGGCTCTTGAGCTTGCGACTTGCGACTTATCAGGGCCGGTAGCGGCCGAACACCTGCTCCAGGGTCGCCGACACCTCCCCGAGGGTCGCACCGAGAAGCAGCGCTTCACGCATCGGATACAGCAGGTTGTCCTCACCGCCTGCGCTCACCCTCACCGAGTCGAGGGCGGCGGTCACCGCCGATCCGTCGCGTTGGTCACGGTGCTCCTGCAACCCCTGTATCTGGGCGGCCTCTGTTGCCGGGTCCACTTTCAGGACCGCCTGCTCGCCGACGTGGTCCTCCACGAACTCGTTGACCCCGACCACAACCTCCGCTCCGGACTCGACACTGCGGGCCTGGGCGTATGCAGCCTCCTCGATCTCGCCTTGCTGGAATCCCGCTTCGATGGCGGCCACCGCACCTCCGTACGCGTCGATGCGCGCGATCAGTGCGTCTGCTTCCGCCTCGAGGCGATCGGTGAGCGCCTCGACGTAATACGACCCAGCCAACGGGTCGACGACCTCCGCCACGCCGGTCTCGGAGGCCAGGATCTGCTGGGTGCGAAGCGCCACCACGGCAGCCTCCTCGGTTGGGAGCCCAAGGGCCTCGTCGTAGGAATTGGTGTGAAGCGACTGGGTACCCCCGAGCACTGCGGAAAGGGCCTGATAGGCGGTCCGGGTCACGTTGTTCAGCGGCTGCTGCGCGGTGAGCGACGAACCCGCCGTTTGGGTATGGAAGCGCATCCGCCACGACTCGGGCTCGGTGGCACCGATGCGATGGCGCATGAGGCGGGCCCACAGACGGCGCGCCGCCCGGTACTTGGCGGCCTCCTCGAAGATGCCGTTGTGGGCGTTCCAGAAAAACGACAGCCGCGGGGCGAACCTATCGATATCGAGCCCGGCGCTGCTCGCCGCCTCTACATAGGCGAGCCCGTCGGCGATCGTGAATGCGATCTCCTGAGCAGCGGTGGAGCCTGCCTCGCGGATGTGGTACCCGCTGATCGAAATCGTGTTCCAGTTGGGTAGTTCGGCAGCGCAGTAGGCAAAAAGGTCGGTCACCAAGCGCATCGACGGTCCGGGCGGATAAATGTACGTCCCCCTGGCGATGTACTCCTTGAGGATGTCGTTTTGTACGGTCCCGCCAATCCGATCAGGCGATATCCCCTGCTCGGTCGCCACCAGCTCGTACAACAACAACAGGATCGCCGCCGTGGAGTTGATCGTCATCGAGGTGGTGACCTCGGCCAGCGGGATCCCGGCAAAGAGCGCCCGCATGTCCGCAATCGAGTCGACGGCCACGCCCACCTTCCCGACCTCGCCGCTGGCCATCTCATCATCCGAGTCGTAACCCATCTGGGTGGGAAGGTCGAAGGCGACCGACAACCCCGTCTGGCCGGCGTCGAGCAGGGCACGGAACCGGCTGTTCGTCGTCGTCGCATCGCCGTAACCGGCGTACTGGCGGATCGTCCACGGCCGTTCCGTGTACATCGAGGGATACGGCCCCCTGGTGAAGGGATACGACCCTGGCATGCCGAGTTTCTCCTCCGGGTCCCAGCCGGGGAGATCCTCGGCGTCGTATTCGGGCCGTGACCGTTCGTCTCCGGTCATCTCGGTACCCCCCGTATCTGGGCCTGCTTCCTATGCTCTTGAACGGCTTGGATGCTACCCAGGGGGAGCAAACCAACCCTGTTCTCCTGAGGTCATGACGATGGACCCCAATATCCACGAGGCTCACCGCAGAGACCGTCGGCGACGGCGGCTCCCTTCGCTGCTGTTGTTGACGATCATCGTGATCGTCGTCGCCGGCTGGATCGGCCTGTTCGGGTTCCTTGGATCGACGGCAGCGATCGGAACCGCCCAAAGCCTCGAAGAGCAATATCTGTGCGACATCGATGGGATGGACCTGACGTTTCCCGACGTGTCACGGCTCTCGTCGGTCGTCACCAGCGACGGCGTTGAGCTCGGGAAGCTGTCCGAACGCAACAGCCAGCCGACACCGCTCGATGAGATGCCGGTCATGGTGATCGATGCGCTGCTCTCGGCCGAGGACAAGAGCTTCTATGAGCACTCCGGAGTCGACTTCAGGGCCATCTTCCGGTCTGCGCTCGCCGGAGGGGAGAGCGGGGCTTCCACCATCACCCAACAGGTGGTCAAGCAGAACTTCCTCACCTCGGACCGGACCATCGAACGCAAGATCTGCGAGGCGCAGGTGGCAACCGAGCTCGAGCGCCGTTTCACCAAGGAGCAGATCCTCGAGTTCTACGCCAACTCGGTGTTCTTCGGCTCCAACGCCTACGGGGTCGTCGCTGCAGCGCAGGAGTATTTTGGCAAGTCGCTCGATGAGCTCACCGTTGCCGAGGCCGCCACCCTGGTGACCCCGATCCGGAGCCCCACCTTCTATCACCCCAGGCAAAATCCACAGAACTCCCTCGAGGCCCGCAACCGCACCATCGATCGGATGTTCGACAACGGGTTCATCACTGTGAACGCGGCGACCACGGCAAAGGCACAGCCGCTCGGGGTTGTGCCGCACCCAGAGAGTGAGGAGTTGTCGCCCCAGGTGATGATCGCGGTGCGGAGGGCTCTTTTGGACGACACCGCAAACCGCTACGGCCTCGGCCCTACCTATACCGAGCGCAAGGAGGCGGTGTTCGGCTGTCCGGCTGCCGATACCACATGCAGCGGCGGCGGCGGGCTCACCATCCACGTGACGGTCGACTTCGACCTCCAGACCGAAGCGAACCGGATCCTGCGGGCGTGGTACCGGCTAGGGAGCGGGGGGCCAACCGGCGCCATCGCCACCGTGGAGAACGCCACGGGTGCCATCCGGGTCGTTGCCTCCGGTATCGAGTACGGCACCGACCTCGCCGCCGGCGAGCGCCCCTATGACCTGGCGATCGAGGGTCGGCGCCACGCCGGGTCGGCGCTCAAGCCGTTCACGCTGGCCGCAGCTCTGGAAAACGGTGATCTGGAGGGAAGGCGGATCACCCTCAATTCGTACTGGGATCGCTCGAGCCCGGCCGCAATCGACTGCGGTACCCCCGGCTGTGGGGGGAACGCCAACAACAGCATCTGGGCACCCCTCAACGCCGGTAGGGAGCCGTACAGGCTCACCACCCTCGAGGCCGGAACCTACTCCTCGATCAACACCGTTTATGCCAGGGTGATCCAGGCGATAGGTCCGGAGGTAGTGATCGAGATGGCCGCCCGCCTTGGCATCAAGTCGTCGATGAAACCGGTGTACTCGGTCACCCTTGGCGCCGCCTCGGTCAGCCCGCTGGAGATGGCCTCGGCATACTCGACGTTCGCCAACGGCGGGAACTACATCGAGCCGTACCTCATCGAGCGCATCACCGACGCGTCGGGCACGGTCGTCTACCAGCACCACACCCAGCCGGTCAGGGTGTTGTCGGAACAGATCGCCGCCGCGGTGACCTCGACGCTGGAGAAGGTTGTCTCCAGTGGAAGCGGGACCGGCCAGCGCGCCAACATCGGCCGCCCCCAGGCCGGAAAAACCGGTACCGCGACCGACTACACCGACGTCTGGTTCATCGGGTTCATCCCGCAGTACAGCACGGCGGTGTGGGTCGGTCACCCCGACGGGTCGGTCGAGATGCGAGGCTTCACGATCTGGAACGACATGGAGGGACGTGAGCAGTCGCATCGCGTGGCCTACGGCGGAACGGTTGCCGCTCCGGTATGGAAGCAATTCATGCTCTACCTGACAGAAGATCTGGAGGTGCTCGACTTCCCGGAGCCCCCAGAGGGAACGAGCGCCTACTACGCCGTGCCAGGAACCAGCGTTCCCAGAATCAATGTCGACATGACGGTCGCTGCGATTGAGGCCGCGGTCTACGCCGCCCACCTCAGAGTCGAAATCGTCGAGGTGCCCTCGTTCGAAGAGCCCGGCACCATCATCAGCCTTGAACCGGAGTCGGGGACGAGGCTGGCTCAGGGGTCGGCGGTGACGCTCGAGATCTCGATCGGGATCCCAGAAGAGATCGAAGGCCCCGACCTCATCGGGTTGTCGGTGACCGAGGTGCCCAGCGCACTCGCCCTCTTCGAGGAGGAGACCGCGGTGATTCTGAGCTGGGTCAGGGTCGACGTCGAAGTGCCAGACCCGACGCAATGGAGCACGGTCATCAGCACGGATCCGATCCCGGGAGCGCTGGTCTCTCCCGGTGACACCATCACCGTGTTCGTCGGGGTTCAACCAAGCACGTGACCGGTAGCAGCCAGTTACCAGGTGAGTTCCACCGGTGGTTGCAACGGCCCGGTTTGAATACCGGGGGCGGGCCTGGCAACGCTCGGCGGTGACCCCAATTTTTGATCGCTAGTCGATGTTTCCGGTGACGCGCCGATCCCAATCATCTGCAGGCACGTAGATGTACCGATTCGGAAACAAGGAACGAGAAGCGAGCGCAGCGAGCGAACTGGGAACTTGCTTTCCGCTTTCTTTCGCGACCTTTGATCGCTCTTGATGTCAATTATGGTTATCTGTATCTATATGGACATGGCAGATCGCTCAACGATCTCGGCGGCGTCCGAAGCCCTCCTCGACGGTGTTCGTCCTCCCACCGCCTGGGAACCCGCGCCACCTTCGGACGTCGCCGGTCGCCATCTCTATCGTGCGCTCCGACCCACGGCGGCGCGGCGCCCCGCCATCCGCCCTGTGGTTTGGCCGGATGGGAATGCCCGAGCCGGGTTTGCCACCAACGACCCCTACGTACGCCGCTTCTGGACGGCGGCGATCGGTCCTGGAGCGGTCGCCGATCTCATGCGTCTCGCCGTTGCCGCACAGCGCGACCGCTCCCTTCTCCGTCCCGAGGCGCTCAGAACCCTGGTGCGGGAAGACCTAGCCCGTTGGGCGCGCGGTCGGCTGCTGGTTCGGGTGAAGATCCCGCCACTGTCCCAGGTCCACCTCCGCCGTCTGTCACCTGAGTTGCGACGCGAGCACCACCCGTACACCAACCGCCTCGACGCCGACGCCTGAAAAGCAATCCCAGGGGCGCCGCTAGCCTCGGAGCATGGATTACCGGAGGCTGATCGAGGGCTACCGCGAACAGGTGACCGAATACGAGCCGTTGGAAGCAGCCAACATGGAATTCGACGCTGTCATCGACGTAAGGGAGCCGATGCAACGGGTCGATGGCTCGATCGACGGTTCCTTCGCCGTGCCCCGCAGCACCCTGGAACGGGACATCTCCGAAGTGGTCGAGGACCAAGATGCGCGGATCCTGCTGTATTGCGTGGTCGGCCAGAGCTCGATCCTTGCTGCCCACACCATGCAGATGCTCGGATACACCAGAGTCAGCTCGCTGGCCGGAGGGTTTCGACAGTGGCGCGACGAAGGGCTGCCGTGGGTCGTAGAGGACGGGCTGGCGCCCGACGAACGGATCCGATACGACCGCCAGCTCCGGCTCGACCAGATTGGATCGACAGGCCAGCAGCGTCTGCTGTCATCCAGGGCGCTCATCGTTGGTGCCGGAGGCCTGGGGTCTCCCGCTGCGCTGTATCTCGCTGCGGCGGGCGTCGGCACCGTCGGGATCGTCGACGACGACCGGGTCGATGTGACCAACCTCCATCGGCAGATCATCCACGACACCGCTTCGGTGGGGCGGTCCAAGACCCAGTCGGCCGCCGATCGAATCGGAGCGCTCAACCCCGGGATAAAGGTCCAGCTTCACGAGATGCGGCTCACCGAGGAAAATGCAACAGACCTCGTTGCCGGTTACGACGTCGTCATCGACGCCTCCGACAACTTCCCAACCAGGCTTGCGCTCAACGACGCCTCGATCGCCACCGCCGTGCCGATGGTCCACGCCTCGGCGCTCCGTTTTGAGGGAACGGTCGCCGTGTTCGACCCTCCACGGGGTCCGTGTTATCGATGTCTTTTCCCCGTCCTGCCCGAGGACGCCATGACCTGTGCCGAGGCCGGTGTCCTTGGTGCAATGACCGGCGTGATCGGGTCAACCCAGGCCGTTGAGGCGATCAAGCTGCTGGTCGGGGCCGAGCCTCTCTCCGGTATCTTGCTCACCTACGACGCCCTGGGATCGCGGTGGTCTCGGTACCGGTTCGACAAGGACCCAAACTGTGCGGCATGTGGCCGTCGCGAATCCATCGCTGATCCAGCCATCGGGTAGCAAGTACCAAGTAACACGTCGCCCCTACTTGTTACTTTTACCCCGACTCATTTGGGAAGCCAGCTCGACCAGCGTCCGCACTCCAAAGCCGGACCCGCCCTTGGTGAGGTAATGATCGTTCTTGTCGGCGCGGCCGGGACCGGCGATGTCGAGATGCACCCACGGCGTGTCTCCGACGAACTCGGACAGGAACAGGGCGGCGTTGATGGCACCCCCATACCCGTCGGACGCGATGTTCTGCACATCGGCGATCGACGAATCTAGCTTCGACCGGTACTCCCTTTCCAGGGGTAGCTCCCACCACTTCTCGCCGGCGAAGCGGCCCGCCGCCAGCACCGACGCCACTGCGTCGTCGTCATTGCCGAGCACGGCCCCGATGAGCGGTCCGAGCGCCACCTTGGCGGCACCGGTCAGCGTGGCGATGTCGACGATGAGATCCACCTCGGCTTCCGCGGCGATGGCGAGCCCGTCGGCCAGGATGAGCCGACCCTCGGCGTCGGTGTTGAGGACCTCGACGGTCTTGCCCCCGTAAGCGGTGAACACATCACCGGGTCGCTGGGCGGCCCCACCGGTCATGTTCTCGGTGAGCGGAGCCACACCGAGCACCTCGATCGGCAACCCGAGGGCGGCGATGGCCTTCATCGCCCCAAAGACCGTGGCCGCCCCTGCCATGTCCGTCTTCATCGTCTCCATCCCCTTTGCCGGCTTGATCGAAAGCCCGCCCGAGTCGAAAACGATGCCCTTTCCGACAAAAGCGACCGACGCGGTGGCGCCTTCAGGTTGGTAGCGGAGCAACACCAACCGGGGAGGGTTGGTGGCACCCGAGGCTACGGCGAGGAGCCCGCCGTAGCCTCGCGAGCGCGCCTCTTGCTCTTCGACGATCTCGACCGCGACTCCCGGGATCTCGGCGGCTCGCTCGGCCAACACTGCCGGCGGCTTGGCCCCGGCAGGCTCGTTCACCAAGTCGCGGGTCAGCCGTACCGCTTCGGCAACGATGGTTGCGCGCTCGATGTCGGCGGCGGCCCCGTTGGTCGCGTCGAGCAACACCAGCCGCTCGTTGATCCGCTCCTTCGGCTCCGATCGATAATCGTCGAACACATACGACCCGAGCAGATAGCCGAGGACGACGGCCTCGGTTGCGCCCTCAACGTCGAGTTGATGCAACGTCGTTGCCACCTCGGCATGGCGGCCGGCGGCCCGGCCCAGATTCCCTGCCGCCCGCCGGATCGCTTCCGCATCGACGTCGTCGCCGAGCCCCAGGAATAGGACCTCAGCGAACGGAAGGTCACCGCCGGGGACCGAAACGCGCTGGCCGGCCTTCCCGGTGAACTCGTGGGTCTCCAGGTAAGCGTCGAGCCAATCACCGAGCTGCTCGGCGACCGCTTCGCCTCCCGGGCCAAAGGTGGTGTCGGCAAGGACCGGCACCGCCAGGAGATCGCCGGCGGCGTCCTCCAGTGATCCTCCGCCAACGATCTCAACCATCGGGTGCTCCTCGACTGGGGGTCCACTCGCCCTCGACCGAACGAGCGAGCATGTACAGATAGTCGGCAAGACGATTGAGATAGGGGACAACGAGGCTGCCCGCTGCGCCGCTCTCACCCTCCCAAGTGACCGCCCGCCGTTCGGAGCGACGCACAACGGATCTCGCCACATCGACAGCGGCCGCCACCGGGTTCCCGCCGGGCACGATGAACTCGGTCGGCATCCCGCCGTCGGCGACGAGCGCATCGATCCGCTCTTCCAAGCCGTCGATCATCGATTGGCTCACCCTGCTGACACCGTTCTCCAGCATGTCGCGTTTGACCGGGTTGGTGGCGAGCTCGGCGGCCACAACAAACAGCTGCCGTTGAACGGCGAGGATCTCCGTGGCGACATCGCCGGAGGCAGCCGCTCTGGCGATGCCGAGGGCAGACACCGCCTCGTCAACGGCACCGTAGGCCTCGGGACCTGCGGCATCCTTCGCCACGCGGCCACCATGGAACAGCCCGGTGGTGCCGTCGTCACCCCGCCGTGTGTAGATCCGCATCGCCGGAATCCTAGGAGGTTGTCACAGCCCGCCGCCGACCAGCGAGCGTCCAGCGGCCACGATCCCGAACCCGACGAGGACGGCGAGATACGACAGCCCGGTCGCCGCCATGACGCCCGAATAGCGAGGCTCGCGCAACGAAAACCACACACCGACCATCAGCAAACCGCCGAACACGACCAGCACCGCCCACACCGCGGTCAGGATGCCGTCCAACGCTGAGAACGCCAGCGAACCGGAGGCGGCGACGAGGCCGGCGTCGGCGACGAGGCCGGCGCCAGAGAGAGCGTCGAGCGTCAACAGCGATCGCCGCGGCAGGGTCGGGTCGACAAGGAACCAGTGCCCGAGCAGCATCTCGGAGGTGATCGCACCAAGTTCTTCGTAGCCCGAGAGAATCGAGTGGCGGGTGCCGGGGTGATTCTCCTCGAGATCGTAGAGCAACTGCTGTATCTCGCCGCGGTAGGCTTCACTCGAGTGGGGACACTCGGTAATGTGGGCAGGAAGGTCGTTGACGTGGGCGTAGAGTGCGACTTCCTTCTCTGGAACGTCGCGCAGCGGCTTGGCCCTTTGCGAGACGCAGCACCCAGCATCGGCACAAGCGGATACAGCAATCAAGGCAGGGAGAACATGTGGGAGGAGTAGGTCATCTGCGTCGATCTTAGGTAGAGCGTTCTCCAACGAACCCTCGATCCGAGTTACAATCCTGCGCTGTTGGAAGCTGTCGTATTCCCCAATCTGACAGTCGCGAACCGATTCGATAGCTGCATCCAAGGCCACTTCGTGCCGACACCG
>JACZST010000045.1 GCA_022574065.1 Acidobacteriota bacterium | reverse complement strand
TCGCCGAGGACGTCGAGTACAAGGGCGAGGTGTTCGCTGCCGGGACCTACGACTTCGACGTGGACGGCCGCTATTGGGCCGATTTCGATCGCAGCCATCCACTCGAGGGTCCGGCCCGCTCGCAGGCGTGGAGCGGAACGGTGCACGGCCTGTTTGGGCAGTTGGGTGTGGGCACAGTGACCCACTCGGTGCTCCAGATCGGTCTTGCGATCGCAGCAGCTTTTGGTGCGATCGGGGGCATGGCGATGCTCACCGGTTTCGGACTCGTCTGGGTCAGCCGGGAACAGCCGGAGCAAAAACTCAAGATCTCGGTTGAGCCGACACCCGACAGGGAAATGGCGGGCGTGTGAACTGAGTCGCCCCAACGACCAAGGTGAGGCCCCTGCTTCGGCGGGGGCCTCCTCTTATCTGTCGGATTCATCCAGTATCAGTGGACGGGGAAACGGGTTCAATTGAATCGGTGCGTGTCTTGTGCGCCTAATGCGAGCTGCCCGGCCTGCCTGTTTGCGCCAGGCTGGGAGCCGAGCCGCCGGCCGGTGAGCACCTGCTCGGACCTGGAACGTGGATTCCTGGTGTTTGATCGTCCCCGACCGGCTAGTGAGGGCTGCCTGTAGCCGCTCATGGTACGGCGTGCCACTGAAACGCCTACGACGTCGGAGCGCCTCCCTGATGTCGAGCAAATCACCCCAGCCTCACGGCTCGACAGCCATGGGTTCGGACTGACGCACGACGCTAGCCTCGAAATCGCGGAGAACCTTCGATTCCTGCCCCGGGCACGAGAGGAGTCCCTTGGCTACACCCGGAGAGCAAATCGTCACGTTACGGGACGGTTCACGCGCCCTGATCCGCCCGATCCGCCCGGACGACAAGGACGTGCTGGTGGACGGTTTGAGCCGCCTGTCGCCCGAGTCGAGCTACCGCCGGTTCCTACGCCCGGTCACCAAGCTGAGTGAGCGCGAGCTGCGTTATCTCACCGAGGTCGACTACACGAACCACTTCGCTTGGATTGCGACCGATCCCGACGACGCCATCCGCGGTTTCGGGGTGGCCCGCTATGTGCGCGACGCCAAGGACGCCGAGGTGGCCGAGGCCGCCATCGCCATCGTGGACGATCACCAGGGCAAGGGGCTGGGCACGATTCTGATGCGGGTGCTGGTGGCCACGGCGCTGGAGAACGGGATCCGGACCTTCCGCGGCTGGGTTCTGGGCGACAATCGCGAGGTGCTGGGGCCGCTGGAGAAAATTGGGGCGCAGCGGACCGCCGACCACGGAGTGCTACAGGTCGAGGTCGACCTGGAAGATGTGTTCGACGGGTCATCTCTCCAGGACACCATGCGGGCGCTAGCGGCGGGGGAGCTCGAGCCGGAACCGGGCGCATAGACCTCAGGCATCACCACGAGGCGCGCAACGTCAAGTTAAGACACCCGCCACAACCGCTATCTAACCCACTTCAGCCGGGGGTAGCGGTGATCGAACCGACTCTGAAGACTGAAGCGACCGGCGCCGACGTACGCGATGCCCAGGAACGCTGCCATCTCGATGATATGGCTGCTGTTGATCGGGTTGTTTTCCGGAAAGACATCGATAGCCAGGAACATGAATGCCATGAGCAACGCACCGCCGATGGCAGCGACCCGGACACCGATTCCGAGCATCAGCGCCGCCCCGCCAAGCAGCAGTGCCGCCATGAACCCCACATCGGCAAGATTGATCGTGTCTGGTGCGGACGACGCCATCCAGTCGAACAGACCTCCTGTGTGGCTTCCTTGGGTCGCGAAGTTCAACACACCGTAGGTCGGTGAACCGCCGCTGATCATGGCGGCGTCACACCCGAAATCGATGCCTCCGCCCTCAAGACGGCAAGTGGCAAAGCCCAGCCCGAACATCTTGTCGAGAAACGCCCAAAGAAAGGACCAGCCGAGCAATAGACGCAAGAAGGTCCAAGCCCACATACCTCTTACCTCGTCCCCCTCAACAACCCCACCAACAGGCTCGGTTACCGGCATCCCCATGGCAAGCTTCCTTTCGGCACACTTCCTTTCCCGACCGGCCGTCTCGCAGGCTACTCCGACGGATGGACGCATGACCTAGGATCCGCCTCACTCCGGTGGGGCGAGAACCTGTAACCGGACCTTGCTTGAGACGGCGGTGAGGAAAAGGAGTAGTAGATCGAATGACTGACTACGTCGCAGCCGCCGCCGCTGCCACCGTCGCCGGCCTAGTTCGCGAATACCGTGCCGATGAAGCCGGAACCCTCGAACACCTGCTCGATGTCTGCCAAGACGCCGCGCTCGGCGCCCGCCTCGCCGCTGAGATCTTTACTGACGACGCCGAATTGGCAACCTTCTTCGAAGAAATCGCAACGGACCGGGACCGGTTCGCCACCCGACTCGCCCTCCTAATCGCCGATACCGGCCACGGCGACGAGATCGACAGCAAGGGAACATTCCGAGGGAAACTCTTTCATTGGCGGCTGCAACTCGCCACACGAATCTTCATAGGCGAACACGAGGCCACCGACCGCCGTGTCAACCTAAACATCATCCGCATGGGCTCGAACCAGGTCCTCAAGGATTATGAGAAGGCCGAAGGACGTGACCTCAGTCCCGAGGCTCACAAAGAGGTGCACCGTCAAGCCGAGCGCATCCGGACGACCAACGCCAGAATCCGCAAACTCGCAGAGGGCTTGAAGTAACCCATCCGAGGAAATCGAACCGGCGTCGATGCCAACAGGACCGGAAACTGCAACGGGATCTTCAGAGGGCATCCCCCCCGACCGGCACGGTGAGTCCGTTGAGCACCCCTGGAACACCACGAAGGGCCTCTCCGTCACCGAAAACCCTTTAGGGGCAAAAGCCCCTACCCCGTTTTGTCGATATAGGGGAAACTTGTGACAGATTTCACAAGAGCGAAAGGGAGGTTCAGAAACCGATGACTATCTTCTTCAGATTCGCGGTATTGGCTGACGCCGATAGTTTCGATCATATGAGCGGTTGGGGCGGCGCCTGGATGTGGATATGGGGCGTGCTGATGATGGCCCTATTCTTAGTGTTTGTCGTGTGGCTCGTTCGCGCCACCGCCCGGCCTGGCGGGTGGGCACCGCGAGACCCGGCTGACCGGGCGCGAGAGGTTCTCGCCGAGCGATACGCGAGGGATGAACTGTCGAGCGACGAGTACCGAGAGCGGGTCAGCGAACTCCAGTAGCAGCGCCGAACGCCGGGAAGAGCGCAACCCCTGGGGCCTCCAGGGCCCTCGCAAGCGGGCAAAAGCTCGATGCCGAAAACGCGTATCTGGGGGTCTGATGCGAGACGTGAGACCTAATCGAGACGTGAGGCCTACTGGAGCTGACCGGTGAATATTTTCGTCATCAACAGCGGCAGCAGCTCGATCAAGTACCGGCTTTTTGCGATGCCAGCAGAATCTGTGCTTGTCGAAGGGCACCTAGAGCGTCTCGGGACTGCCGGGGCACGGCTTCACCAGAGCAGCGGCCGCACCAACCCTCCGGCGGACAGCGGGGGGGTGAACGCACCGGATCATGCTCATGGGCTGCAGCTTGTTTTGAAAGCGTTGACCGACCCACGTCACGGCGGCCCCCTCACCGATCTCAGTGAGATCGATGGCGTCGGACACCGGGTCGTTCATGGAGGCGCGGACGTCTCGGGGTCTGTGCAGATCACAGAAGCGGTCATCGAGACGATTCAACGCCACGTCGAGCTCGCTCCGTTGCACAATCCGCCGAACCTGGCGGGCATCAGGGCCGCGATGGAGGCTATCCCAAACGTTCCGCATGTGGCGGTTTTCGACACGGCATTTCTGTCCACGCTGCCGCCTCGCGCTTATCGCTACGCGGTGCCCACGGACTGGTACACGGAGCATCGTGTGCGCAGGTACGGCTTCCACGGGACCAGCCACCGATACGTGACGGCCCAGGCTGCGGTGGTCCTCGGCAAACCGCTGGCGGAACTCAACCTTATTACTTGTCACCTTGGAAACGGGTGTTCGGTCACCGCCGTTGCCCGCGGAAGGGCGGTCGATCACTCCATGGGGATGACCCCGCTGGCCGGACTCATGATGGGCACCCGCTCCGGAGATCTCGACCCGAGCGTTGTGCTCTACATGTTGGAGCGCGGGCTGGCTGCAGAGGAGATCGGGGATCTTTTGAACCACGCGTCTGGGCTGTTTGGCGTGAGCCGCGGACTGAGCGACCTTCGGGATCTCGAGGATGCTGGCCGTCGTGGGGATGGAGAGGCGGCTCTCGCCATCGAGATGTTCATCTATCGAATTGCCAAATACATCGGTTCGTACGCAGCAATTCTCCCGAGCGTTGACGCAGTGGTCCTCACGGGCGGCATCGGCGAGAACGCCGCGGCGATCCGAGCCCAGCTTGGCGAGCTGCTGCATCCGTTGGGTGTCGAGATCGACCAGGCGGCCAATGACGCGTGCGTCGGAGGCGCCACCGGCCTGCTTACAGGCCCCACTGCCGCGCTTCCAATGTGGTGCATTCCAACCGAGGAAGAGCTTCTGATTGCTCGCGACACTGCGCGGTTGGTGGATCGAGGGCACGCCCCCACGTGATGCGACACACCGGCCAGCCGGTTCCGCAAGTCGCGTAAGGAACACCGCTTCGTCCGTTGCGCCAACGCTCCGGCGGACAGCAGGGAGGTGAGCGCACCGGATCATGCTCATGGGCTGCAGCTTGTATTGAAGCGTTGACCGACTTATCTCGCCGCGGCCCCCTCGCCGATCTCGGTGAGATCGATGGCGTGGGCCACCGGGTCGTTCGTGGTGGCGTAGCCACATCGGTGCGGGTCCATCCTGCAGGGAGGCAGGTGGGGATCTAATCTGTTGCGGTTTCCCATTCGGGGTGGTTGCGCAGCACCCATTGCTTGATGAGGTCGATCATGACGAAGGGCGCCACGGTGAGGAGGCTGATCGCTATCCAATCAACCGCCTCGATCGCCACGGTGTCGAACAGGCTTTGGCCGATGGGTGTGTAGACGACCGCGATTTGCAGGGCCAGGGAAGCGGCGACCCCGACGGCTAGCACGTTGTTGTGGCCGAATCCGAGGCGCCACACGCTGGTGCCTTGTGCCCGGACGTTGTAGACGTGGAGCAGCTGAAGTGTGACCAGCGTCGTGAAGGTGAGGGTTCGGGTGTATTCCCAGGGCATGTCGCGCAGGTAGTAGCCGTAGACGAGAGCACCCAGGGCTCCGGCCGCGAGGAGGGCGCCTTGCCACAGGATCCTGAGCTGGTGGAGCGGCCCGAGGATGTCGCGGCGGCGGTCGGGGGGTCGGTCCATCAGGCCGTCGGGGAGAGGATCGACGCCGAGGGCTAGTGCCGGGAGTCCGTCGGTGACGAGGTTGATCCATAGCAGTTGGGTGGCGAGCAGGGGCTCACCGAGCGAACCGAAGACGGCGAACCCGATCACCATCACCAGGACTTCGCTGACGTTGGCCGATAGGAGGAAGTAGACCACCTTCTTCAGGTTGGCGAAGATGCCCCGTCCTTCGCGGACGGCGGTGATGATGGTTGCGAAGTTGTCGTCGGCGATCACGATCGACGCCGCGTCTTTCGCTACGTCGGTCCCGCTGCCCATACCGATACCAATGTCTGCAGAACGCAGGGCCGGGGCATCGTTGATGCCATCTCCAGTCATGGCGACGATGTACCCGCGCGAACGCCAGGCCTTGACGATCTTGACCTTGTCGATCGGGTCGACCCGGGCGTAGACCGCGTACCGGTCGACCTGGTCGCTCAACGTGTCGGCGTCGATGTCGCGAAGCTCTGCACCGGACATGGTTATCTGTCCGGGGCGGACGATGTTGAGGTTTCGGGCCACAGCCTCGGCAGTGACGAGGTGATCACCGGTGATCATCACGATCCGAATGCCGGCTTGTTGCGCCTCCTCGACCGCCAGGCGGGCCTCTGGCCGCAGCTCGTCGCTCATGCCGACAATGCCGATCAGCACGAGGTTGTCCTCCTCTTGTGACAGGTCGGTCGGTTGATCTGGGATCGTGCGGTAAGCCAGCGCGAGGGTGCGGAGCCCGCGAGCTGCGAATTCGTCTGACACGGTCATGGCGCTGCTGCGGCGCTGCTCATCAAGCGGCTCTGGGCCGTGGCTGGTTTCGAACCGCTGTGACCGTTCGATGATCACTTCGGGGGCGCCCTTCGAGCACAGAAGGAACCCACCGTCGTCGGAGTGCAGGGTTGTCATTTGCTTGCGGGCCGAGTCAAACGAAATTTCGTCAACTCGTGGATATTGTCGGCGGAGTTCGCTCACCGACGCCAGCACCGGATCCACGGACATCAGGAGGGCCACCTCGGTGGGGTCGCCGACGAGTCCGTTCGCCGTTGCCCGGGCATCGTTGCAGAGGGCAGCCACCTGGGCGTAGCGCCAAGTGCGACCGTCGACATCGTGGGCGTCCTGCGCGGCAACCCGCAGATCAGCAAAGTCGAGGGCCTGCACACGGATCTCGTTGCGAGTCAGCGTGCCAGTCTTGTCAGTGCAGATCACAGAGGCCGAGCCAAGTGCTTCCACCGCCGGGAGCCGCCGCACAATGGCGTGATTACGAGCCATCGACGAGACCCCACGCGACAGTGTGACCGTCACCACAGCCGTGAGGCCCTCAGGTATGGCGGCGACGGCTAACGCTACCGCGGTGAGAAACATCGTCTCCGCCGGGAGGTCTCGAGCCACACCCAACAGAAAGATGACGGCCGCGATCACCACCGCCAACACGGCAATGCGCTTTCCGACTCTCGTCAGCTCCACTTGGAGAGGAGTCTGCGGTTCCTCCACCTCCAACATCGCTGCCAGCCGACCCACCTCGGTGTTCATCCCGGTGCCTGTAACCAGCACATTCCCCCGACCGGTACTGACGACGGTCCCGGCGAACACCATCGATCGGCGATCAGCGGTGCCGGCGTCGATCGGTACCGAGCCCGCCATCTTCACTACCGGAAACGACTCGCCGGTGAGCGCCGACTCATCCGCCTCTAGATGAGCGGCCTCCACCACTCGGGCATCGGCGGGCACTCGATCGCCAGCCTCGAGCCGAACAAGATCTCCGGGCACGACCTGCGACGCGGCGACCAGCCGCTCCTCGCCTCCACGGACGACCTTGGCCTCCGGGGCAGCCATTTCCTTCAACCGGGCGAGGGCATCGTCGGCGCGGGCCTCCTGGACGTAACCGAGAACCGCATTGAGCAACACGATCGCCCCGATCACAGCGGCGTCGACCCATTGACGCAAGAGCAAGCCGCTGACCAAAGCGGCAACTAACAGCAACCACACCAACACATCTCGGAACTGGCGGAGCAGAATGTCAAGCCTGGTCGGTCCGCCCCCACCGCTCAGCGCATTGGGGCCGAAGCGTCCCAACCGGCGTGCCGCCTCCGCGGTCTCGATCCCACGCTCCCGGTCTGTGTCGAGACGAGCGACGACTTCTGCAACCTCGACGGCATGCCACGCATCTGTAGCCGGCCTACTACTCATAGAGATTCATCCCGGCGATCTTACGGAGTCGCCGAAACCTCGGGCGGACCCATCGCGGCGAGCTGCATCCGCCGGAGGTGGTTCACCCGCTCAAAGGATCCGTTTACTTGCAAGGCCTTGTTACTCGGACGGCCCCTGCGGAATAGTCGGAGCGCTCCATCCCGACCTACTGTGGGCCCTGTCGTGAGCCGTAGCGCTGCGAGAGAGGAATCGACCATGCCTGGAGCGTCAGACCCAGAGCCCCGAATCGATGGTCCGCTTACAGACGATGAGGCGCGGTTGATCGACGCTTATTGGCGTTCGGCCAATTACTTGTCGGTGGGACAGATCTATCTGCTCGACAACCCACTTCTTCGCGAGCCGCTACGGCCAGAGCACATCAAACCGAGACTCCTCGGCCATTGGGGCACAACGCCGGGGCTCAATTTCGTTTATGCGCACATGAACCGCGTGATCCGAAACTGGGACTTGAACGCCCTCTACGTCACGGGTCCTGGACATGGCGGCCCGGGTCTGGTGGCCAACGCCTACCTGGAAGGGACATATACCGAGACTTACCCCGATATCACGACAAATGTAGAAGGGATGAAGCGGCTGTTCCGCCAGTTCTCGTTTCCCGGCGGGATCCCAAGTCACGTAGCGCCGGAGACCCCTGGATCGATCCACGAGGGCGGCGAACTCGGGTACGCCCTGGCACACGCTTATGGCGCGGCGTTCGACAACCCGGACCTCGTGGTGTGCTGCGTGATTGGTGATGGCGAAGCGGAAACCGGTCCGCTGGCCGCGAGCTGGCACTCCAACAAATTCCTAAACCCTGCCCGAGACGGGGCAGTCCTCCCGGTCCTTCACCTGAATGGCTACAAGATTGCTAGCCCGACCGTGCTGGCCAGGATCCCGAAAGACGAGTTGCGTCACCTGCTCGAAGGCTACGGCTACCGGCCCTACTTCGTTGAAGGAGACGACCCTCAACGGATGCACCAGCGTATGGCAGCGACTCTCGATCGGATCGTTGAGGAGATCCAAGACATCCAACGACAAGCGCGGACTCACCGCAATACGGTCCGTCCCAGTTGGCCGATGATCGTCTTGCGCAGTCCCAAGGGCTGGACCGGACCCAAAGAGGTCGACGGTCTACTCGTCGAAGGGACCTTCCGATCCCACCAAGTCCCATTGGCGGACGTCCGGAGCAACCCCGAACGCCTCGCGATGCTGGAGTCGTGGATGCGCAGCTACCGCCCTGACGAGCTCTTCGACAAGAACGGCACGTTGGTCCCTATGGTCGCCGGGCTTGCCCCCAAGGGCCACCGGCGGATGAGTGCTAACCCTCATTCCAACGGCGGACTACTTCTACGCGACCTGAGCCTGCCGGACTTCCGCGACTACGCCGTAGACGTCGCCACTCCGGGATCCACCTCCAGTGAAGCTACCCGTGTTCTCGGGACCTTCCTACGTGACGTGATCGAATACAACCCTGACACGTTCAGGTTGTTCGGCCCAGACGAGACTGCCTCCAACCGACTCGGTGCCGCGTTCGAAGTCACAAACCGGGCGTTCAACGCTGAGATCATCCCCGGCGATGAACACTTGGCACCAGATGGCCGGGTCATGGAGGTCCTGTCGGAGCATCTGTGCCAGGGTTGGCTTGAGGGCTACCTCCTCACCGGCCGCCATGGACTATTCAACTGCTACGAAGCATTTATTCACATCATCGATTCAATGTTCAACCAGCACGCCAAATGGCTCAAGGTGACCACTGAGATCCCGTGGCGACGTCCGGTGGCGTCTCTGAACTACCTGTTGAGCTCTCACGTGTGGCGCCAAGACCACAACGGTTTCTCGCATCAGGACCCCGGGTTCATCGATCACGTCGTCAACAAGAAAGCGGAGATTATTCGTGTCTACTTCCCCCCGGACGCCAACTGCCTCCTTTCGGTAGCCGATCACTGTTTACGCAGCCGTCACTATGTGAACGTCATCGTGGCCGGCAAGCAGCGACAACTCGACTGGCTCTCGATGGAAGACGCCATCATCCACTGCACACGCGGTGTCGGGATATGGGACTGGGCCAGCAACGACCAAGGCGGAGAACCCGATGTGGTTATGGCGTGCTGCGGTGACGTCCCGACAATCGAGACCATCGCAGCAGTCGACCTGATGCGCCAGCATCTGCCCGACGTCAAAGTGCGGGTCGTCAACGTTGTCGACCTGATGCGGCTCCAACCGGACAGTGAACACCCCCACGGGTTGGCTGATGCCGAGTTTGACGCGCTTTTCACCACGGATCGGCCGATCGTGTTCGCCTACCACGGATATCCGGGACTCATCCACCGCCTTGCCTACCGTCGCACCAACCACGCCAATCTCCACGTGCGGGGCTACAAGGAGGAGGGAACGACTACAACGCCTTTCGACATGGCCATGCTCAACGATCTAGACCGCTTTCACCTTGTGATGGATGTCATCGACCGGGTACCCGGGTTGGCAACGAGAGCCGGCCATGTCCGTCAGCTCATGAGTACGAGACGCCTCGAATGTCGGGCCCACACCCGGAGCGAAGGAGAAGACCCACCCGAGATCCGCGACTGGTCCTGGCAGCACTAGAGCAGCGATCTGGACCAGGCCAAGGCACCTCGCGGGGCACCTCGGCTGCTGGGCGGATCACAGGATGGCACAGCGACGGGGTCGCGAAGCGCTGGGCCACCAGGCCAGAGACCTAGTACGCCTGTAAGGAGGGCCAACACAGCCCGATGGAAGGGTCATTCGCCGGAGGGCGGAAACCCGAAGTTGGCTTCTAGGAGGTCGATCAGCTTGTTGACCGTTGACGCGTAGGCCGAACGGGAACCGCGACAAGCGGTCCGAAATCCGCCTCTGGGGCAGGTCTGGAGTGCTGAGGGACTCCTGTTGAAACTTCACTGAGTGCTTCACCCGTGAGGGGGCCGTGGGTGGGGACGGTTCCTGATATCTCGTTGGAGCGTTGGGGGGTCACG
>JACZST010000044.1 GCA_022574065.1 Acidobacteriota bacterium | reverse complement strand
GCTGGTCACCACCCCGACGTTGCCTTGCCAACCCTCATCGGAACGATCGACGGTCACCCCAACGTCGATTTGGAACCGGGTTCTCCAATCGCGAAGCTCGTCCTCGTACAGCATGTCGGTCGGCGACCGCGTCCCGTACAGGAGCGAGACGGCACCAAAACGGTCCCGATGCTCCGCCACATGCTGGACCACGGAGCGTAGCGGCGCCAGGCCTATCCCCCCGGCGGCGACAATGAGGTCCTTGCCCTCTGCTTCGTCCACCGGCCATCCCACCCCGTAGGGGCCGCGGATCCCGACCCAGTCCCCTTCGCCCAGGGACCATATCGCTTCGGTCACCGCCCCCACCGAGCGCACCGTGTGGACGAGCGACCGCCCATCCTCGTCGCCCCCCGCGATCGAGATCGGAACTTCGCCGATGCCAAACAGGTACAGCATGGTGAACTGTCCCGGGGCGAAACGGATCCTGTCCCCGTCCCCGGGCTCGAACTCCAACGTCACCGTGTCGTGGGTCTCCTCGACTCGAGCGACAACGCGAAACGGACGCGGCAGCATCGCCTCACCAACCAACGGAGCGGAGAGGGAAGCGGCTCCAGGAGTCATCATCATTTCGTGCCGTAGAGGTCGAGCAGCTGAACCCTGGTGTTGTGTAGGCGGGTGATGGCTTCTTCCGCGACCATGCCCAGCAGCCGGTGTGCCAGCTCGCGGTCGAGTTCGGATTGCGCTCGCACCTTGGCCGCGTCGAATGCAATCGCTGCCGTATCGGTGACGGCTCGGGCCCGCCAGTTCCATCGATGAGGTGGGAAGAGCCAGCTCACCCCTACGAGTTCTCCGTCTCCCAGGGTCTGGATGACGATCGGTCGTTTGCCAGGGCTCGTCATCTCCAAGCCCACCTTGCCCTCCAAGATGATGTAGAAGGTGTCGGCCACACCATCTTCTTCGAACAACACGTCACCATTGCGGAAGTGAACCTCCCGGGAGACGGACTCCAAGAACTCGAGCTCGGCGCCGGACAATCCTGAGAGCAGCTCGCTGCTTTTGCGCACCGCATCGAGGTTCATGGCCGCGCCCCGGGGCTGGCGCGGATTGCGGCCACCTCTTGGGTGAGGTCGATGCCCACCGGACAAAACGTGATGCATCGTCCACAGCCGACACAGCCCGAAGACCCGAACTGGTCGTACCAGCTGGCCAGCTTGTGGGTCATCCATTGCCGATATCGCGCCTTGGTCGAGGTCCGCACCGGTACCTGGTGGAGAGCGGAAAAGTCCAGCGTGAAACATGAGTCCCAGCGACGACTCCGGGTGGCGTCGGTCCCGTCGAGCGTCGAGACGTCTTCGGTCGTTGAGCAGAAGCAGGTCGGACATACCAGGGTGCAGTTGGCGCACGCCAGGCACCGTTCGGCCACGTCATCCCACCGCGGATGCTCCTGGTTCGAATACAAGAGCTCCTTGATACCGGCGTTGTCCATGGAGCGGCCCATGCTCGATGCGGTCTCGGCGACGATGTGCGCCACCTGTGTCCGGTCGGACTCCGCAACTGGCCGTCCCGGCAGCTCCGCCAGAATGCTCTCTCCCGCTTCCGTGCCGGCCTCGAACACGAACTCGTGCCGTTCCGCGTCGATGACCTCGGTGAGTACGAGGTCGTACCCCGTGGTGCTCTCCGGACCGGTCTCCATCGAGACACAGAAACACGTTCCTCCCGCCACTATGCAGTTGACCGCCACTTTGAACACACCCTGGCGAGCGTTCTGGTACGTGCGGTCAACCGCACCAGACTCGAGGAAAACCTTGTCTTGGATGGCGATCGCGGCAAGCTCGCAGGCACGGACACCCAGGAAGGCATATCGGACCTCGGGCAGTTCGGTCTCGGCGAAAAAGAGCGACCCGTCGGTGCGTTTCACGTGTAAGAGATCGGTCTTGGGGGGAAACAGGTATTTCTTCCACGAGTGCGGGCCCACGGCGTAGCCGAACAACGCCTCGTCCTCTCTCCGCCGCAAGCGGTAGAAGCCTCCATCCTGTTCATCGGTCCATCCGATGGGGAGGTCCTCGACCGAGGTCAGGTCGTCGTAGACGATCGCCTTATCCCGCACGGTCGGCCCCACCACCGTGTAGCCGGCCTCGTCGAGCGCGTCGAAGAGGAGTCCAAAATCGGCACGGTCCACGACCCGGCCGCTCATGTTTGATCCGCAGCGTCCACGTTCTGACATTACCCGAATCGCCCAGCCGTGCGGGAGACAGTTCGCAGGTTTTCCTCCAGGTCAAGCCCCGTCGCGAATATGTAGGGTGACTAGCGGAGGATCTACGTGCTGCGTGAGGCGATCCGTAAAACCGAAACTCGGCGCATGGGCCTCCTGCTGGCTGCGGTGACCGCCGTCATCAGCGGGTTTGCCGTATTCATCAACGGCTACGGCGTCAGGGCATGGTCGGAGGTATCCGACCCGACGACATACACAACGCTCAAGAACGTGGTCGCTGCCGTGGTCCTTGTCACCGTGGCGACCCTCGTCACCCGCCGGAAGTCGTCGGAGAGGGTCACATTGCCCCATGGAGCGGCCCAATGGTCTGGCCTGGCGGCGGTGGCGGTCGTTGGGGGCAGCATCGCCTTCGTGTTGTTCTTCGAAGGGCTGGCCCGAGCCTCCTCCGGACAGGCCGCGTTCATCCACAAGACGTTGCTGATCTGGGTGGCGATTCTTGCGGTGGGGATCCTCCGGGAGCGCATCGGCTTCCCCCACGTGGCAGCGGTGGTGCTACTCGTTTGGGGTCAAGCCGTACTCATCGGGGGGTTGGGTGATCTCGGCTTCGGGACCGGAGAGGGGATGATGTTGGCAGCCACTCTGCTGTGGTCGGTCGAGATCATCATCGCCAAGCGGTTGCTGGCGAGCGTTTCATCGCTCACGGTGGGGGTTGCTCGCATGGCCGGCGGAGCCCTGCTGCTCATCACGTACGGATTCGCCCGCGGCGCCTTCGCCAACCTGTCGGGAGTAACCGTGCAACACGCCGCGTGGATCCTCGCCACCGGCGTTGTGCTCGCCGCGTTCGTTGGCACCTGGTACGCCGCTCTCGCCAGGGCGCAAGCCGTCGACGTTACCGCGGTTCTGGTCGCCGGAGCGCTCATCACCGCGGTCCTCCGCCTCGGCGTCCAAGGCACCGCCCTCCCTTCGGCGGCCGGGCTCGGACTCGTCGCCGCCGGAGTGGCACTCGCAGCAATGGCAGGCTGGCGTCGCCCTGTTCTCACTCAATCGCAATGACGTCCGGGCCCCTGCTGTTCTCACGGTTTGCGTATCCGCCCAACGCGCTCGGCTATTGCGGTCCATCCGATGCCACCGTGCTCACCGAACTCGTCGTCGCCGGCGAACCGGCCGCAGACGACCTCCAACACGCGGTCACCGCCTTCGCCGGCGCCTGGCCGTACCTACAGCTGATCGGCGCGTCCACGGGGCGAGACCCGCTCGATCCCAGCGTCGTCGAGGCTTACTGGCTTGGCAGCCCGCTCCTCGAACAGGTCGACCCGCTCACATGGGGCAACTCGATCGACGAGCGTTTCCGGCACCGCGCCGGCTGGGACTGGGACAAGATCTCGACCGCTCTCAACGCCGGAGGCGTCCCCAGCCACGCCTTCCACGTCTATTGCGTCTACCCATGGGTAGGGCTGCTGCGATCAGGTGCCGTAGATCAAGCCCTCGATGTGCTCGACCGCTGCCGTATCCGCTGGGGTCGTGTCGTCGAGCGCGCAAACGGCACCCTGCTGGTCAAGTCTCAACCGCTCGCCTGGGACGGGAAACACTTGCACCTTGGGGTCGAGCACATCGAATCGGTCGAAGCGCCAATCGACCAGGGGACTACGCCGATCGAAGACGGAGATCTGGTAGCGATGCACTGGAACTACGTCTGCCAGCGACTCTCCGCAATCGAGTATCGCTACCTGAGGCGCTACCACGACCATCACCTGTCGATTGCCAATGGCACCGGATCGCAACTCGTTTCACGACTCGAAGGATGAGCGAACAGGTAGCCCGCCGAACTGTCGAACCTCGACCCGGTGCGTGCCGGTGATGTCCTCCCGCCGGAACAGCTAATCCCGGCGGCAAGGTGATCATGGCGACAGCAGATATCCGTGCACATCGGGAACATCGGCGGACTCCGTCCTGGCTCGTCGTCACCTGCCACCGTTTCTAAGGCGTGCTTATCGTTCGCCCATCGAGCGGACTCGAGCCGGAGATGTGTTCGTTATCTGGCTGTGCCGGGGGCGGCGCGGTTGGAATAGCGGTCGATAGAGGATGACGGCACCGACGGTCAGGACGATTGCGGCAACACCGAACAGGACTGTGGCCCCGGTGGTGGCGTTCGGGTTACCGTTGACCTGCATGGTGATGGCCATAGCGGCCACCGCGGCCGGTACCAGGGCGAACCACCCGATGACCACGTAGGCGGCTTCCCGCGCCCAAGGGGCACCTCGCCGCAACCCGATGCCGGCCGCCACCGCCGCGGGCACAACCAGACCGACGTCAATGATGCCGATCAACAGATAGGCGGTCGGATTCTCCAGAAAGTCGACATTCGAGGGATCGTGCTCCGTCGAGTTGGCCTACTGTGGAGGCCGAATGTCTGAGGGAAGCGAACGAGCTTCGACACGGCGCGGTCACGACCACACCGCAATGCTTGCGGCCAATGAGCGGGCCCTGTGGATCAGTCTGTGGCTGACCGGCATCTACTTCCTCATCGAGCTGGGACTTGGCGTTGCCAGCGGCTCGGTGGCGGTCATATCGGATGCACTGCACACGTTCTCGGCGGTGGGTGGAGTGTTGTTGGCGCTGGTCGCAAGCCGGATCGCTGCACGACCCGCGACTCGATATTCCACGTTCGGGTCGATCCGCGCCGAGATCGTCGGGGCGATGCTGAACGGGTTCTTCCTCATCGTGATGGCCGTAGTTGTGATCTTCATGGGTATTTTCCGCCTCCTCAATCCTGCTGACCTCAACACCGGCTTGATGCTGGTCGCAGCCGCCGGCGGCATCGTCACCGAGTTGATCTCCCTTCGTGTTCTTTACGCAGGGCAAAGAGACAACCTGAACATGCGCGGCGCTTACTGGCACGTCGTCCAGACGTTCGTTGGCAGCTTGCTGATCATTGTTGCCGCGGTGGTTGTGGCGTTGACCGACTTCGTTGAGATCGACTCGATCCTGGGGATCGCGTTTGGTCTGGTGCTGTTGTGGGCCGCACGGGGGATCACCCGAGATTCCATTCGGGTTTTGATGGAAACCGTCCCCACCGACGTCGACCTCCCTGATGTTGTCGCCGAACTCCGTCGCATCGATGGGGTCGAGGACGCCCACCATGTTCACGCCTGGGCATTGACGACCGGGCGAAATCTGTTCTCTGCCCACCTGCTTGTCGCCGACGATACCGACCCTCGGCGCGCGCTTGCCGCGGCACAGTCGATCGTGCGTGACGAATTCGGCTTCTACTTCTCGACCATCCAGATCGAAACCGAATGCGAAGAGGACCACCGTGCCACAGCCATCGACTTCGCCGACACCGACCACAACGATCGCGCTGGCGCCACAGCACCTCTCGACCCGGATATGCCTGGCTGATTCAACCCATGCCAATTGTCTCTTACGCACTGGCCACCATGCGCCCATCCGGTGCGACCGGCGGCCACCACATCCGAAAGGCGTTCACGGCGGCCCCGTTTCCAAAGATTCCGTTGTCGGACCACCACGCTCCGCAGCCGTCGGTCCTAGGTGGAGCGCCGCCGGGGCCTCGGAGATCGCCGGACCACGACGTGAGGTTCTTCCAGCCGAGATCAGGGACTGGCTGTCGTCCGTCTGAACCCCGTCCGTCAGCGCAGAATCGGGTAGTTCTTTACGATGGGGATCGTCTCCCACGACCTGCCGAAACCGAAGTACCTGCCCGCCGGAACCACGATGAACCCGATGCAGGCCAGCGCCTCGATGATGTGGTTGTCAATGAACGGGTTGTTGGCCGGCCACACGAAGCCGGCCAGGTACAAGAAGGTAAGGAGCAGTGCTCCGCCGAGGCCTCCGAGCCGCACGGCGATGCCGAAGAGCAGCGCCACTCCGATGAGGAGCAGGGCGAGCATGAAGAGCCAGTCGGGCAGGTTCTGCTGGTCGGGCGCACTCGGAGCCATCCACGAGAGCAGCTCACCGGTGTGGCTCGCCTCGGTGCCGAAGGTGAGGAACCCGTATGTCGGCGATCCGCCATTGACGAAGGCGGCGTCGCAGAGGTAGTCGATCTCGCCGGTGTCCCCATTGCGGCAGGTAGCGAACCCCAGTCCGAGCAGCTTGTCCAAAAAGGACCAGAGGAACGTCCATCCGATGGCGAGCCGTAGTAAACCCCAGACCCACCAACCGGCGACCCGCGCTTCTGCATCCTCGAGCCGTCCAGTGTCTCCAGGGATCGTAGTTTCGGCCATCCGACTCCTCCTGTCTCGCCTGGTGTCAAACTATACGAGGTGGCGTCTCGATTGGGAAGATGCCGAATCCCCAATGGTGGAATAGGCGGCGAGGACCTTCGGCCGTTTCCCGTGACCACTGGTTTCGGAAACTGTGGCCCTGGGACATCGCCCGTGGTGACCACTGGCGTATTCCGCGCCCCCTGATTGGTAGTTCCCGCATTTCGAGGCTTCGTTCTCGAGCGTCGGGGAGCCTCCGGCTGCTCGATGAAACAGCGCTGCAGCTCACCCCCGGCAAACCATGCCTGCCGGCCGCCCGTCAAGCGGATAGGTCGACTCGACGCAGGAGCTGAGCGTTGACTGCGACGATGATGGTGCTGAGCGACATGAAGACCGCCCCCAGCGCAGGCGGCATCACGAATCCCCACGGTGCCAGGATTCCCATGGCGAGTGGGATCATGACGATGTTGTAGCCGGCCGCCCACCAGACGTTCTGGAGTTGTTTCGTGTAGCTCGCTGAGCTGAGCTTGATGATCTTCACCACGTCGAGTGGGTTGCTCTTGACCAGGACCAGGTCGGCGGACTGCACCGCCACATCGGTTCCGCTGCCGATGGCGATGCCGATGTCAGCCCTGGTCAATGCCGGGGCGTCGTTCACCCCGTCGCCAACCATCCCCACACTTCGCCCACCAGCCTGGAGTTCCGCCACGTGTTTGTCCTTGTCCGCTGGCAGCACCTCAGCGAAGTAGGTTTCGATGCCGAGATCGCTCGCCACCGCCCTGGCAACGTCTTTGCTGTCACCGGTCAGCATCGCAACCTCCACATCCATCTCCCGTAGAGCATCGACTGCTACCCGGCTCTCGGGACGTACCACGTCGGAGAGGGCGATCGCAGCGACGACGGTGTCATCGCTGACGACGTAGACCACGGACTCGCCACGAGCTCCAGCCCGAAATGCGAACTTGGCCAAAATATCTGATGGGACGAGTTCGACGAACTCGATGAGGCGCGGCCCTCCAACGTAGACCGTGCTCCCACCGATCACACCCTTCACTCCCCGACCTTTGAGGATCTCGAAATTGGAGACCTCGGGTACGGCGACGGATCGGTCCGCGGCGGCCTGCACAATGGCCCGGGCCACGGGATGTTCCGAATCACCCTCGACGGCGGCCGCCATCCCGAGCGCATCGTCCGTCGACATCCCGCCGCCGGCGGCTATGTCGACAACCCCGATCCTGCCTTCGGTCAGGGTGCCGGTCTTGTCGAACATGATGATGCCGAGATCTTTGGCCGTGTCTATGGCCTCCCGATTCCTGATCAGCGTTCCGTTCTTGGCCGCGATCTCTGTGGTGTTGGCCACCACCAGGGGAATGGCCAGACCCAGAGCGTGGGGACAGGCGATTACGAGCACGGTGACCACCACCGCGACGGTGCGAGGATCGGGACCCCCGAAGAAGATGGTCCAGCCCACCGCGGCGATGGCTGCCGCGGCCAGCGCCGTATAGAACAGAAACGATGCTGCCCGGTCGGCAAGCAGCTGGGTTTTCGACTTGCTGGCCTGCGCCTGGGCAACCAGCGCCATGATCCCAGACAGGGCGGTGTCATCGCCCACTGCGGAGACCTCCACCCTCAAGCTTCCACTCCCACTGTTGATGGTGCCACCAATGACCGGATCGCCCTCAGCCTTCTTCACCGCCCTTGACTCGCCGGTGATCATGGCCTCGTCGAGATCGGATGAGCCTGCGACCACGACGCCATCGGCCGGCACGCTGGCTCCGGGACGGACGAGGACTACGTCGCTCACCACCAACGATTCGGACGCTCTCTCCTCGATGGTTCCATCGGCGAGGACCACCTCTGCGGTATCTGGCATGAGCTGGGCCAAGGCGTCGAGCGCACCCGAAGCCTGGCGGACGGCGCGCATCTCCATCCAATGACCTAGCAACATGATGTCCACCAGCGTGACCAGTTCCCAGAAGAAGTCTTCTCCGAGATCAAAAACGAGTGTCGCCATGGAGAAGACATAGGCGACTGAGATAGCCACGGCGATCAGGGTCATCATTCCCGGACTACGGTCCCGCAGCTCCCACCTCGACATCGTCAGGAATGGCCAGCCCCCGTAGAAAAACACAACACTGGACAGGACGGGAACAATCAGGGCGCTTCCGACGAACTCCGGTGCGGTGTACCCGAACCAGCCCTGAACCGCCTCACTCCAGAAAAGGACCGGGATACTCAAGACCAGATTGACCCAGAACCGCTGGCGGAACATCGCCTCGTGGTCGGTGTGGTCGTGATGCCCACCCTCGGCCTTCATGTCGCCGTGACCCGCGTGCTCATCGTGCTCGTCGCCGTGACCTGCGTGCTCGTCATGCGCTATCTCGGCCGTTGCGACACCCATAGCCACACCCTGAGCGCGGTCTTCCATCACCTCGCCGGAGCCGTGACCCGCGTGCTCATCGTGTTCGTCGCCGTGACCTGCGTGCTCGTCATGCGCCATCTCGGCCGTTGCGACACCCATAGCCGCACCGTGAGCGCGGTCTTCCGTCACCTCGCCGGAGCCGTGTTCGAGGGTGCATAGTCGACAGCAGGTGCAGTGCAGCGATGAAGGTTCGGGCGGGCTGTGAGGATCGTGACCGACGGCGCTCATGGTCTTGTCAGCCACTGGCCATCTCCCTCAGCAAGAGTTCGGCGCATTCAACCACACCAACGAACCCGGGCTCGTTACGAATACGGTCGGGTACCTGGTCCTCGAGGTCGACTTGTCGAGCCATCGTATCCACCTCCCGTATCGGCGGCGCAGGGCTGCTCGCCGCTCTTCGATCGACCTCGAGCGTCGATGCGTGCGCTTCGGTCGAATCCACAAGCAAACTCGTCACCGGCTGTTGCCATCTGTGCTTGTGTCCGGCGCCGAAGGCCGGGCGATTACCTCGCGCCAGATCCCCTCGCGCCGGATATCGAGAATGTCGAGCCCGGCGGCGGCCAGGTTCTCTTCGGTGCGGCGGTTGGCGCGGAATCCGAATACCCGTCGGGTAAAGGCAGTGGCCGCGTCCGCCATCCAGCCCAGGATCCGGTTGCGGGGCCGGACGTGCTCCAGCAACAGGATCCGGCCGTCGGGCTTGGTCACCCGGCCCAGCTCGGCGAGGCCTGCGACCGGGTCCGCCACCGAGCAGAAGACGGAAGTCGCCACCGTCGTGTCGAACGAGTCCTCTCGATACGGCAGGCTGGTCACATCCCCAAGCTCCAGAGCCACGGCCCGCTCGAGGCGGTCGGCCCGCCGCCGGGCTCTGCTCAGCATTTCTGTGGAGACGTCGAGGCCGGTCAGATCCACCCCTGCGGGATAGTGGGGGAGGTTCTTGCCGGTCCCGATCCCCACCTCGAGCACCCGACCCGATGCCGCCGAGACCAGCCGGCGCCGCCTCTTGCGGGTTCCCATCCACTCCATCGGAGCGTCGTAGAAGTCGTAGAGCCAGGCCATCCGGTCGTAGCGCCGGGTCACCTGCGCCTGCTCGACCGCCTCTGCGCGCGCCTGCTCTTCCTTTGGCATCCACATGGCAAACGCCATCGCCCACCCGTACGGTTGGCTGCTCGCCTGCTTACCTCCGCTCATTTCACCACGAGCTTTCCCCGTAGCATCCCCATCTGACAGGCAAACTCGTACTCGCCAGGCTCCGTCGGCGTGAACTCAACGGTCACGTTGTTTCCCTCGGGCAGATCCGCCGAGATTCCGAAATCGTCGAAGACGACCTTCTCCGAGCAGGGGTCGGCCTCCTGGCGGTTGAACACCAACCGCGTCGGCCGTCCCGCCTCCAACCGGATGGTGTCGGGCGAATAACCGCCCTTCACCACCACGAAGGCCTCCTGCACCCCGCCGCCCAATACGGCAGCGGTGGCACCCTCCGGCTTCGACAGCCAGAAGTACCAGACGATCAGCCCGATCAGCCCGAAGCCGACGAGATTGACGAGGATCACGTTCATTCGCTCACTCCCTTCTGCGTAGGTCGCGGTACGGTGGTTTTCTCGATTGGTGACGCCTTCCACTTGCGGAGCCGGTTGGCGTTCGACACCACGGTCACCGACGAGAAGGCCATTGCCGCTCCGGCGAGCAGCGGGCTGAGCAGCAGGCCGAAGAACGGGTAGAGCACTCCGGCGGCGATCGGGATGCCGAGGGTGTTGTAGGCGAA
>JACZST010000043.1 GCA_022574065.1 Acidobacteriota bacterium | reverse complement strand
GGAAAGACGAGGCTTCTTCGCCTGGGAGTCCGGGGATGTCGGCCGAGCTTTCCCAAGCTCAGGCTCACGGAATTCAGAACCGATCACTTGGCAATGCGCCGAGCCGCCCAAAGGGAAGCTAGACCATCGGGTGTCACGAGCCAGTCCCTGCCGTGATCGGTAGCGTTGACACTAGTCGTGATAAGCCCGCGGCATGCCGCCGCAGCGACAGCGTCGGCGTTCTCCCGGGCAAAATCGCTCTTGGTTCGGAACGGCGCGGTCCATGCCTTTTCGACGACGGCCAGCAGGTCCATGGTCGTCTCCCTCCCGATCGCAGGCTTACAAACGCATATCGTGTCGCTCGTCCTGGAGGGCCGGTTGGATCGGGTTACCATTTCCAGCCCCAGAGCGGGTTGTGGCGAAAGTCGACCGCATTCTCGGCACTGCCGGCTTCGCCCCGCGTCGCAACAAGTCGAAGGTTCTCCAGGCGGCAGTCCAGGGTGTTGCCGTTCAAGTGCTGGACGAATTGTCCCTTCTTGGCATCGGTGAGAAGCCTGGCCAGATAGACCTGCTTCGGCCACTTCGAGCGGTCCCTCGATGGTAAGAAAGCGTACGGACGGGGTTTGCCGATCCGGTCGTATCTCGGGCCAATGCGCCAGTCGTACCGGCAAATCAACTTGGCCACTTTGTCATCTACGATGATGCACTCGTCGGCATCGACGAGCGGAAGAGCATAAGCCATGGTGACTATTCCTTTCTCTGTTATCTGCTATGGGGATGGCTAGACATTCGGGTGACGCTCACCATCTGGAAGCCGTGTCTAGAGGCTCGCCGATGGCTTTTTGAAGCCCCCGTGCCTCTTTCCGGTCGCGCTCACGGGTGAGGACCACATTGGCCAGGAATTTCCCGAGAAACTCTCTGACGACATCGCCGACCTCCCGTTTCTGCCGAGCGGTGACGTTCGGATAACGGTTCTTCTTGACCCCTTTGACATAGCTTTCTCGGCACGGAAGGCCCTTGGATCTCTGAAGCTCGTACCCGAGGTGGACGTTCAGCCGATGGTCTGTGAAGAACGTATTAGGCCGTTCCCAGCCGAGGATGTAGACCGCCCCGATGATCTCGAGGGCCTCGTCTACAGTCAGGCCTCGATAGATCGCCCGGGCGAAATACCCCCACCCGACCGATTTTCGGCGGGCGGATTGCCTCTTCTGCCGGGCGTGTTTGAAGAGGAGCGCCATGATCTTCCAGGCGGCCTTCATGGCGCGGCCTTCGGCGTATTTCTCCATGACGCCGCGCATGATCTCCCTGGCCTCACGCAACTCGGCAGTGCTAATGGCGCGACCCAAGGGATCGCCATGGCGTCGGTGGCGGCTGGCATGGTGGGGACAATAGAGACTCCGGGAAGTTCTCGGTTTGGTACAGGTTTGGACGCGGCAAGGTGCAGCCATGTTGTCAACTCCTTGTGGTTGGTGGGTGGGGAAATGGTTGAGAGGGGTGTGAGATGGTCGAAAAGGTCGGTACACCCCCTCACACAGACACGGGCCAAATTATTTTGAACACGAGGAAAAGGGCACGAATGCCTGAACCGGGAGGTCCGACCCCGGTGTCCCAATGGTGGCGGACGGGTGATGTTCGGGGTCGGGCCGGGGGCCTTGCCCTCCGACGCCTTCATGATGGGCATCCCGGTGGCGAAGCAGCGCGACCGGATGGACGAGGCGCTCGACATCATGCGCAGGCTCCTCGACGGCGAGAAGCTGACCTATCAAGGCGAGTGGTACCAAACCGATCGAGCCAGGCTGTACAGCCCGCCAATCGCTTCGGTTCCGATCTGGATGGCAGCAGGCGGCCCCAAGTCGGCGGCGCTTGCCGCCCGCAAGGCCGAAGGGGTGATCACATCGGTCAAGGATCCGGCAGAAACCAGGGAGCGGGTCATCGATCCGGCACGGGCGGCCGCCGCAGAAGCCGGACGCCCGATGCCGTCGATCGCAGCCAGCCGGTGGTCGATTCTGGCCTCGACGACCGACGAGGCATGGGAGGCGTTGGAGGCATGGCGGGGGCTTCGGGCACCGGGCAGGTTGGAAGCCGTCGATCCCGAGGAGCTGCGACGCAAGGCAGATGAGATGGATCGCTCCGAGATCCTGTCCCGGTACAGCATCGTGGAGACCCCGGAGGATTACATCGCGGTCTATACCCCGCTCGTCGCCGACGTCAACGCAGACGTGGTGACGATCCAGACGACGTCGCTCGATCAGGAGGCAACGATCAGGATGCTCGGCGACGAGGTGCTGCCCGCACTCAGGGAGATGGCAAGCTCGGCATAGCCACCGCATCGATGAGGGCGAGCGCTCGTCTGGTGAAGTCGTCGTCGTATTGGCCGGAAGAAATTGCTGCCCACATGGCGGGCACGACCGTGTCGAGATAGGCGTCTCGCACGGTGTCGCCATCCTCATTCCCTGGCAGCAGGTCGTAGGTGCGTCGCAACGGATCGACAAACCCGGAGGCCAGCGTGGCTACGAGATCGATCTGCCGAGCCGGATCGTCCCTGGTGAAGATGATGCCATCGCCATCTTCGGGGTCGGTCACCACGACCGCGGCGAAACGGACACCCTCGGTGAAGATCTCTTCCGAACTACCAACGTCGAGCGCTGAAAGCGGGTAGCCGGCAAAGGCGCCAAACCCCTCCTGGAACGACGACCAATACGCGGCGGAGACCGACGCCGGGATCCCGTCGGTGAGGAACGCGGCCGTCTGCCCGGTCGACAGGTCGTTTTCCACCGCGATCACGATGGCCAGCGCCGGTTGGAAGGTCTTCTCGGTTGCCGTCTCGAACTCACTGCCATCGACCGAAGCCAGCCAATCCCCCACCACTACCGGCGGTGAATCGATGACCGAGCCGCCGGGCGAGCAACCCGCAGCAAAGGCAACCGCAAGGGGGACGAACAGCAACGATCCTGGCCATCTCATTGGCCACAAAGGCTACCGACGGATGCCGAAATCCGACAGCGCACCGTGTACGGTTTCGCCGGTGAACACCACCCACGTTAAGCCCGCTCTCATCGGTGGTGCTGCCGGAATCATGGCCGGGCTGTTCGGGGTCGGTGGCGGGATCATCGTGGTCCCAGGGTTGGTGCTGTGGCTCGCCGTCAACCAGCGACAGGCTTCGGGGACGTCGATCGCCACCATCGTCGCATCTTCGTCGGCTGCGCTGGTTGCGTTCGGAATCAGCGGAAGGGTCGACTGGGGTGCCGCCCTGCTCGTGTTCACTGGAGCGGCGGTCGGAGCGGTGATCGGGGCCAGGGCGGCCACCCTGCTCCCAGAGCGGACGCTGAGCGCGGCATTCGCCGCGGTGCTGTTGATCGCCGGCATCAGGATGATGCTGTGATCCTCGAAGTCGCCGGGCTCATCGTTCTTGGCCTGATCGCAGGGTCGATCGCAGCCGCCCTCGGCATCGGTGGGGGTGTCATCTACGTTCCGGCGCTCGTCGTCCTGTTTTCCTTCGACCAGCACATAGCCCAGGGAACCTCGCTGGCGATCATCCTGCCGGCGGCAGTCGTCGCCACCGTCGCCCACACCCGGCTCGGCAACGTCCGCTGGCGCCTCGCCATGCCCATCGCGGTCGCCGGGATCGCAGGCGCCGCTCTCGGAGCATGGATTGCCCTCAGTCTCGACGCCGAGGTACTACGCCGGCTGTTCGGCGTGTTTCTGCTCCTGGTTGCGGCCCGGATGGGGTGGCGGACGTATCGGCTCAGCGACCAATCGGTGCCTGAACCCGACCCGTCTTGAAGAACGCAGCCAACGTGGCCCGGTGAGTGAGGTTGGATCGGTAGGCCAGGAACACCAGGTAGGCGAGCCCGACCGCCTCCAGCAGCCACGTCGTGGGGTCGGTCACCAGCCAGGTCAGGTATTCGGAAACGGTGGCATAACCGGTCGACGAGAACTCCCAACCCTGGAACGGCCACCACAACGTCTCGGGCTGCCGCCACATGGCATCGAACACCTGATGGAGCAGCACCCCGATCGCCACCGGCATCCACCGCTTGCGGGGCCGCCCGCGCCGGGTCAATAGCAACACGACCGTCATGATCAGGGCGGCGAACAACAAGGAGTGTGCAGCCAGCCGGACGTTTTGCACAGAGGGCCACACGGCGAAGCCGATCGGGGTATCGATGAGATCGGGGAGAACGGCGCCGACGACGAGGAACCGAAGGTCCATCTGCGGATCGCGAAATGAATACCTGGTGAACGCAATCGTGGCCCCCGCATGCCATAGCAGCACTAGCGGGGTGCCGAGGAAGCCACCGGCGGGCGGAGCCACGCTGGCAAATCCCACGTCGGCGGTTCATGTTTGCACGCCCGGCCCGGAGCACACGTCATGTTCGGCACCCCCTATGGGACGAGGATCGCCCTACAGTGCACACAGCGCGGTGGATCCTCCCGGAGGGCGTCACGCTCTTCGGTTGCCGACAGCCTGAGATGGCAGGCGCCACAAACCCTGTCGGTGAGCGCCCCCACGACCTGTCCCTCCCTGGTGGATCGCAGCTCCGTATACAGAACGAGCACGTCCTCAGCCACCAGCGGTACGATCTCTGCCTTGCGGCCCTCCTTGGCCTCGATCTCAGCGTCGATCCGCCCCCATTCGGTCTTGATGGCGGCTTCGAGCCCCTGCTTGTTGGCCTTGGCAGCTTCGACCAGGCCATCGAGCCGGTCCGACTCCGCCTCCTCATTCTCCTGCGCCTCCATCATCTCCAGGACTTCGTCCTCCATCCCGGAGACCTGGGTACGGAGCATCTCGACCTCCTGCCTCAGGTAGCCGGCATCGCGGGCGGACAGGCCACCGGCATACAGCCGATTCTCTTCCGTGTCAGCCTTGGCCCTGGCGATCTCGAGCTCGCCGTTGGTTCTGTCAAGCGAGCGCCCGGTCTCCTTCATCTGCTCAGCGGCGGCTTCGCCTTCGGCCACAAGGCGGCGCAGGGTGACATCGGCACTTCTGTACTCATCGAGTGCAGGGAGGTTCTGCCGCTGCTCGATGAGGCGATCGATCTGACTGTCTACCTGCTGCAGATCGAGCAAGTCGGCCAGACTTGTCAACTCCTCCACGCTTCCTCCCAGGGGTTCGGATCGATGAAGGTGAGATCGACCGTGTCCGGGCCGATTCCGGAGACGAGATCGTACAGAGCCCGTACTCCAGGGCGCTCCGTTGCCGCATGCCCGGCGTCGATCACCGAAAGTCCGAGATCGACGGCCCGGCGTGCCTCGTGGTGGCGCACGTCGCCGGTGACGAGCACGTCGGCACCGGCCTCTAGCGCCGCGACGATCGCGCTCCCGCCTGACCCCGGAAGGACGGCGACGCGTTCCACATCCTTGGCGGTTCCCGCGCCCCGCACTGTGGTGTCGAGCGTGTCGGCGACGGTGCCGGCCAAGTCCCCGAAAGCGATGGCGGACTCCAACGTCCCGACCCGCCCGATCATGGCGCTGCTGGACTGCACGGCGAACACGTCGAAGGCGGGGGTCTCGTACGGATGCGCCGCCACCAGGGCCTCGACGACGGCGTCCCTGTGGTGAGCGTCGGCAACCATCTCGATGCGAACCTCTGCCCGGGCATTCATCTCCCCCCGCTCGCCGGTGAACGGCTCGGCGCCGGTTCCCGGGACGAACGTACCCACTCCTTCGATGCGGAACGAGCAGCCGGTGTAGTTACCGATGTTGCCCGCGCCGGCTTCGCTCATCGCATCGGCGACCGCCTCGAGATGGGACGTGGGGACGAACGTGACCACCTTGAGCGCCTCCGAACGCCACGCAGGGAAAAACCCGGTCGGCTGGTCCAGCCCTACCGCGGCGGCGAGCGCATCGGCGGTCCCACCTGGCGCCGAATCGAACGCGGTGTGGACGACGATGAGGCTCGATCCCAGCCGTGACAGCCGATATGCCCTTCCCGCCGGCGTCGGTCCGGCGGTGAGCGACCGCGTCGCCTCCAACAGCAAGGGGTGATAGGTCACGATCAGGTCAACCGGCGCCAACTCCAACGCGGCGACCACGCTCTCTGTGACCTCGTGACAGACGGCGATCGTCTCCACCGACGCCGCGGCATCGCCGATCTGAAGCCCGACGGGGTCCCAGCCTGCGGCGCCCTCGCGCGGTGCGAAGGCGTCAATCTCTTTGCCTACGGAGTCGACGGTCAGCGGCATCGTCGGCGATGGTAACGGGGTCAGTGGATACGTTTCTCGACCGGGGCGGGGCCGTCCACGACCCGCGGCGCGCGCTACTCGCGGATCGGATCGAATCGGGATAAACCTCGCCGCACCCTGCTGCGTGTAACCCCTGATAGTAGTCATCAACCACGATGCGTAGCAGGAGGAGACGATGCTCTGGAAACGACAGCTGGCAATCTTCGGTCTCGCCTTTGTACTCGTCCTCGGCGGGGGCATGGCCCTCGCTGCGGTCGGCTCGCTCGGCTCGTCGGACGAAGGTGCCGCACCGGCTGAAGAGATCTACGAAGAGCCCGCCGAGGAGCCGACCCCCGAGGTCGATTCCGAGGAAGAGGGCGACCACGAGGAAGAAGCGACCGGCGACGAAGAGGCCACTCAGGACGAGAATGAGGCCGCCGACCATGAGGAAGAGGCGGTCCAGGACGAAGAAGCCACTCAGGACGACGAACAGGCCAAAGAGGAGCAGCAGGACAAGGACGACGAGCAGGCCGAGGAGCCGGATACGACTCCTCCCGGCTTTGAGATTCTCTCCCCGGCCAACGGAACCCACTTCGACAACAAGGTGGTGACCTTCGAGGGGTACGTCGAGCCAGGTTCCACCGTGACCCGTGGCCAGTTCAGCGCCCAGGTCGACGGGGAGCATTGGCGAATTGCCCTGGTCCTGTCCCCCGGCAAGAACATCGTCGGCTTCGTAGCGACCGACGCCGCCGGCAACAAGGCCGACGACTCGGTGACCTTGTACTACGACCCGCCCAAGGCCGAGGAAGAGGACGAAAAGGAAGACGGAGGCGAGGACGAGCCGGGGTTCGTCGAGTTCTCCGCCAACCAGAAGTACGGATCCTGCGGAGAGAACCCGCCGTACGACGTGTTCTTCGGGACGGCGACTCCGGGCACCAAGATCTGGATCGAGTCCCCGTATGGCGGGACCTCGACCAAGGCCAACGGCGACGGCCAGTGGAGCGCCAAGGTCACCTTCTGGGAAGCCCCGGTCGGGAAGACGTTCGAGGTCGTCATCGAGTCGAGCGAAGGCGATCGCAAGGTCTTTGCCTTCACCCACACGGGTGGTGAGGGCGAAGAAGAGGGAGACGGCGGGGAGGAAGAGGGAGGCGGCGAGGAACACTGATCCTCACCACCTATCCACTGAGCGGGAGCCGCCTCTGGTCCAGGCGGCTCTTGCTTTTCTTCTGCGGAACACACCGGTGATGGGTAACGTTGATCGGACCATGTTCACATCACGACGCAAGACCACCCTGCCGAGTACAGAGAAGGCACTGCCCGACCGCACCGAGGCGATCCCCGTCTCGGGCACCCACTTCGTCAACGCGACCTCGATCGTCCCTCCCTTCCCCGAGGGCAGCGAGATCGCCTACTTTGGGATGGGTTGTTTCTGGGGCGCCGAGCGCGAGTTCTGGACGATCCCAGGCGTGGTTACGACTGCCGTCGGCTACGCCGGCGGGGTGACCAAGAACCCCACCTACGCCGACGTCTGCTCGGGGTTGACCGGCCACACCGAGGCGGTCATCGTCGTCTTTGACCCCGAGTCCTTGCCCTACGAGAAGCTGCTCGCCACCTTCTGGGAGGCCCACGATCCGACCCAGGGAATGCGTCAGGGCAACGACCGTGGCACGCAGTACCGATCGGCGATATACACGAAGACACCCGAGCAGCTTGCCGAGGCCAAGGAGTCGCGCGACGACTACGGCGGGCGGCTGGCCGAGTCCGGGTACGGGCCGATCACGACCGAGATAGCAGAGGCTGGGCCGTTTTATTACGCCGAGGAATACCACCAGCAATACCTTGCGAAGAACCCAAACGGGTACTGCGGCCTCGAGGGCACGGGAGTTGCCTGCTCGGTGGGCCTTGGAGTCGACACCGACGGTAGCTGACCGTCATCCCATGATCGATCGCCCGTGATGTCGGGTGGGGCAGGGACCGTTACGGAGCGTTTTCGACCTCGCTACCGAACTCGGAGAAGTCGGAGACGAGCGAGTCGCCGAGGAGGATGGCTCCGGCGATCACGATCAATGCGATCAGTCCGATGAGCAGGGCGTACTCGACCATGCTGGCCCCTCGAACATCCACAATCCTTGCCCAGACCCTTCGAACGAAGTTCACCAAATTTCCCTCGGATCTTGGACAGGAGTGTACCGAGGTTGCCCCAGCCGCCCATAGGTCGTCCGTCCCAAAATCGGCATCCTCATCGAACGGCGAGGGAGCGATCGAGGGAACAACGCGGGGCTCAGACCATATGGCGAAAGGGATTCCAGGTGACTAGTCCGATCGGGGGATTTGGCACTAGTCATGACTAGCCAACAAATAGCCCGGGGCGATCGACCGGCGCCGGCGGTTTCGAGCACTCCGGAGCCGTCCATCGGTTCGCTTCAATCGGTCCCGGTCGCCGGCCCGTTCCCCCGGCCCACCATCGTCCTTTACCTCAGCACGCGGCCCGCTCTACTCCCTGCTCATCGTCGCCCTCGAGGCCGACCCCGCAGCCAACCTCGCCACACGGGACCTGTGATGAGCCGACACCCCGTGATCGCTATCTTCGCCGGCCGAACCCCTGATAGGCCACCGACGTGCCGGTGCCGGTGGCGAGGTGGATCCGCCGTGCCGCCTCCGGATAGGTGAGACGCCGAATCAGCAGGCCGACGACGGCCAGCGCTGCCAACGGGAGGTCTCGCCACTGGATACCAACTCCGAGGACCTGGCCCGGTTCAATGCCAGAGGCCCGCATGTAGCGGTCCATCTCGTCGGGTCGGATGAGTCGATTCCATCGATGGGTGCCCCGCGGCACCACACCCAGGAGGTCCTGGGCCACGAAGACCAGGCCGACGCGGTTGACGACGGTCCGGTTCGGGCCCGAGAAGATGAACACACCGCCGGGGCGCAGCACCCTGGCAGCCTCGCCCACCACAGCGGCGGGGTCGCGTACGTGCTCGAGAACCTCCATGCACACCACGGCGTCGAAGGAGACGTCGGCAAAAGGGAGGCGCTCGCCCACCCCGCCGACGAACCGAATCCCGGAGCCCGTCGAGTCGCCGTGGGTCTTCCCGGCGCCCAGCGACGCCAGCGACGGATCGAGCGCAACCACGGTGAAGTCGTTGTCATCGAGGGCTGCGCCGAGGAGGCCTCCTCCCGATCCGAGATCGAGAACACGATGCGCACCTGGCCCGAGCTCAGCTCGGAGGACTCCGACGACGAAGGGGACCCGAACCGGAGCCAGCAGCACGCCGAGCCCGTGTAATACCCCGGATTCGTCCCACCACGTCGACGCGAGGGCGTCGAACGGGTCGGGCTGGATTCCATGCCGGCGGGAAGGGGCCACACCCGAACAACGAAGAGTCCGCGGCGCCGATTCCAGGCTCGACCCGGTCGCCTATCGGTGGGCGCCCAAACGCAGAGCCCGGCGTAGGGAACCTCGCAGGCGGGTCCGTCCGTCCAACCGAGCAAGCCACCGAGGAGATACCCATGCGCCGGATCGTCGCTTTCACCGCAGCCTTGCTCGCCTCACTGTTCGTTGCCGCACCCGCCGCCCTCGCCTGCGGGTTCCTGGTCTCGGCGAGCGGAGCGGTTCGTCTCCAGAAGACCACGACGTTCGTCGCCTGGGAGGACGGCATCGAGCGTTACATCACCAATTTCACCTTCCAGGGTGATGTTGAGTCGTTCGGATCGATCATCCCGCTTCCCGCTGAGCCCACCGACGTCACCCGCGCCGGTGACTGGACCCTGCAGCGGCTCGGGCTCGAGGTGAATCCCGCGCCACCGTTTGCGCTCACAACTCTCGCCGCATTGGGCGCAGAAGACGGTGCGGAGGTCGTGTTGCGCACCCGCATCGACTCGCTCGACGTTGTTGTGCTCAAGGGCGGGGGCGCTGACGTGCTGGAGTGGGTGAATGCCAACGGGTTCAACCTCCCCGAGGGACCCGAAACCCAGCACATGCTCGACTTCTACGGTTCCCGATCGCCCTATTTCCTGGCGGCTCGGTTCGATGCCTCCGCAGCAGAAGACGATGGGTTCATCTCCGGAGATGGGATCCCGGTGCAGATCACCATCCCTACCGATCGCCCATGGGTGCCGCTCCACATCTTGCATGGGGCCCTACCCGATACCGACATCATCGAGGCAGACGTGTTCCTGCTCACGCCGGAGCGTCCCGAGTTGCTCCACGGCACGGGGCTCACCATCGAGCGGTCGGAACCCGCGAGCGACCTGCTGCTCGACGACCTGCGCTCCGACACCAACATGGAGTGGGTCCCCGACTCAGGATGGTTCACCTTTCTGGCACTCGACGTTGAGGCCCAAGAGCTGGTCTACGACCTGTCGGTGGGTGTGGATGGCCGGGCACCATCGTTCGTGGACGCCGGTCTGACCCGCTTCGAGCCAACGGATCAACAGCTCGCCGACTTCGGCATCCCCAGAGCGACCTCACGGTGGCCCAACATCATGGCGCTGGTATTTGCGGGATCATTGGT
>JACZST010000042.1 GCA_022574065.1 Acidobacteriota bacterium | reverse complement strand
GAGATAGTCCCGTTGGTAGAAGACCTTGCACCGGATCTCCGGGTAGAGGTCCCTGAGTTTCCTGATCTTCTGGTTCTTCTTGGTGACCAGCTTCTGGTTCATCGTCGTGATCTCGATGTAGAGATCATCATCAGGGAGATAGAAGTCTGGTCTGAAGTACTTGGTGGGCTCCCCGGCGTCGTTCCACTCGATGGCAAAGGCCCGTGGCTCGTAGTCCCAGGCCACATCGTAGAAGTCGAGCAAACTGGCGAACTCTCGCTCGCTCTTGTGAGCGAACTGAGTCTGGTCTGCGGGGCCAGGACCGAATTCGCTGTTCAGTGTGCCGCTGCGCTCGATCGTCCCACCTCGGTGTCGGCGTGGTCGGGATACAGCCGGTGGATCTCACCGACGAGCTCGTCCTGTACCGGGCCAACGGCGATCCCGAAGACGCCCTGACCGCCCTTGAACACGTCGACGACCTCAGAGGCGCTGTGAGCGGCGTAGATGGTGATTCCGTCCGAGAGCAGCGTCACGTCTGTGAGCGGGGAATCCGAAGCGAGCTCAACGCTCAAGATTTCCATTGCCTTGCGGATCTTCTTCAGCGACATGCCGGCGTCCAGGAGGCGTTTGACAACCTTGAGCTGGACGACGTCGCTAAAGCTGTATAGGCGTTGGCTGCCCGAACCGCTTGCTTCCTGAACCGACGGTGTGATCAGCCCGGTCCGGGCCCAGTAATCGAGCTGCCGATACGAGATCCCGACGAGGCCGCACACCTGCGGGGCGCGATAGCTGTCGATCATCTGTCGCTCGTCCGTCATGTTGCTTCCTCCATTGCCCAAGTAAGCTTACACCGATGTAATTCCCAAAACAGAACTACGCCGGTGAAACTAGGACCGACAGCGACATGTTGTCAACAACCCATGTGGATAAGTCGCAAGTCACAAGCAAGACGGGACTTGGGACTCGTCTCAGCTCTGGGCTGGTGCTTCGAAGTCCTCGGGGTTGATGTCGTCGAGGAACTCCTTGAATTGCGCGATCTCAGCCTCTTCATCCTCGTCGTGAATCTCGACGCCTGCCTCGTCGAGGAGGGCGCGTGAGGCGAATACCGGCGCACCGGTGCGGGTGGCCAGGGCAATGGCATCGGAGGGTCGGCTCGAGATCGTCAGTTCGTCACCATTTGCGCCGAGAATCAGGTCGGCGAAGAACGTTCCCTCGTCAAGACCGGTCACGTTCACCTGCTCCACAGCGGCGCCGAGTGCCTCGAGGATCGTGCGGAGCAGGTCGTGGGTGAGGGGTCGCGCGGTTTCCACACCCTCGAGCGCCAGAGCGATGGCTGTTGCCTCAGGCGTTCCGATCCAGATCGGCAGATATCGGTTGCCGTCACGCTCACGCAGCAGCAGGATCGGCGTATTCGTCGGCAGCTCTATCCGCACCCCAATGATCTCCATCGGCACTGCATCATCCATCCACATAGCCTATCACCGGACGGCTGATCGGCCTGCTGGGACGGCGTGCTCGGGGAAGATACGGTGGGCGAGAGCGAGCGGATCCTTCTGCAATACAGACAAATCCAGTGCCGCCCAGATCGAGCGTAGGTTCCGATATTTTCCCTGCCAATCCATCCCGTATCCGAGCAGGTATTCGTCGCCAACCTCGAATCCGGCGTAGTCGACGGGGACGTCCACGATACGGCGCTTGACCTTGTCGACCAGCGCCACGGTCTTCACCTCGAGCGCTCCCCTGGCGAGCAGCATCTTGCGCAGCGTGGACAGGGTGAGGCCGGTGTCGACGATGTCCTCGACGAGCAGGATGAACCGCCCGTCGAGTGGTATCGAGGTGTCCATTGCGATCGACACCTTCCCGTCGTAGCCGAACCGGGTGAGAGCAAGAAAGTCGATTTCGGACCGAAGCGGGAGACCTTTTGCCAGATCGCGGAGAAACGGCACCGAACCCCGCAGGATCCCGACGACGACCGGCTCGATATCGCCGAGGTCCTTCGTGATCTCGGCGCCGAGCTGCGCCACGCGATCGGCGAGGGTCGCTTCATCGATGACTTCGACGAACGGGTCGGTCACGAGTCAGGCTCCGAATCGACGCCGGGAATTGTGTCCTTGAGCCAGTCACCGATGAGCGCAGCCTTTGGCAGATCGGCGAGCGCCGACAGTCTCCAGCGCCCATCGTCGAGGGCCGGCATCACCCTGAGCCGTCTCATCTCGCCTTCCGACAATCCGAGGTCGGGGACCGGAGCCCCTGCTCCGCCTTGCTCGGCGAAGAACGGACGGAGCCAACGGTCGCGCAACCCATACGTAGAAAAGCCCCACTCCAGGATCTCACGGGTATCGCGGAAGTGATCGTCTGTTCCCATCACCACACCGACCAGGCGCCGATCGCCCCGTTCGGCGACCGAAATCAGCACTCGCTCGGCCAACGGTGTGTCCCCGGTCTTCAGCCCGACCACCCCCGGGTAGGCACCAAGGAGCAGGTTGGTGTTCTTGAGCAGGCGGTTCCGACCGGTCGGATCGTCCGGGAGTTTGACAAGGCGGATGCGAGCGATGTCCTGTAGCACCTGGTAGTCGAGTGAGGCCAGCGTCAACTTCAGCAGGTCGTTTGCCGTCGAGTAGTGATCGGGTGCGTCCAGGCCGTGCGGGTTGGCGAAGCGCGTATTGGTCATGCCGAGCTCGGTTGCCCTTTGGTTCATCTGATCGACGAACGCCTCGACGCTGTCGTCCCCGACATGCCATGCCAAGGTCATAGCTGCGTCGTTGCCGGAGCGGACCAACATCGCAATGAGTAGCTCGTATACGCGCCTCTCCTCGCCGGTGACCAGTCCTGCCGACGACCCAAAACCGCTGGTGGCGACATCGGGGATGGTGACCGTGTCGTCGAGGCGCATCTCGTCGAGCACGATCATTGCGGTCATGACCTTGGTGACGGACGCCATGGAGCGACGCCGGTCCGCGTTCCATGACGCCAGCTTCACATCGGCGCTCTCGTCGTGGATGGCCCACGAAAACGACTCCAGTGCCGGAGGCGCGCCGGGGTCGCTCATTGGTACCGGCAGAGGAGCCGGGGGCACCAACGACGCGACGACAAGACCGAGGGAGACAAGGGCTGTGAGAATCATCGATCCAGAAGACGCCGAAGCCTACCCCTGACCATGCTTTCTTGAAGCTGTGCGGCTGCCTGCGAGCAGTCGGCAAGGATCTCGCCGGAGCGGCGCCGGTTCTCCGGGTTCCTATGTCGCAACAACGGGGCCACAAGCTGGCCAAGGAGATCGGTTTGTCGGTCTGCAGCAAGCCGGATCCCACGCAGGTGGCGGGGCTCCAGGCCATGGACGAGCAGGCGATGGGCGGCTCTGGCGATCGACAGATCCGAATCGCGGAATACCTCGGTCCCGTCCGGGAGCTCCGACGGTTCCAGGATCCCCACCTCGATGAGGGCGTCGACATGGCCGGCGGAGAGCCCGGACGAGCGTATGAGCTCGGAGGCCGTCAGCGACACGCCTGAGGATGCGAAGTAGGTTTCAGGCGGCGGCCCCGTCTCGGGGGCAACCGGAGACTCCTCCCCAAGCTCCCATGCGGCAAGCTTCGACTTGATCACCTTCAACGGGAGGTAGTGGTCTCGCTGTTCTTGCAGCACGTACTCGACACGGCGGACGTCATCGTCGGTGAATATGCGGTACCCACTCGATGACCGGCCCGGTTGGACCAAGCCCTGGGTTTCGAGAAAGCGAAGCTTGGAGACCGTCAGATCGGGGAAGTCGGGCTTGAGGAGGTTGATGACTTCGCCGATGCTCCGGGTTCTTGCTGCCCGTAGCGGCGACGCCCTCATTAAATATCCCCGCGCGCCACGATCAAATGAAACTTGCCGATGATGAGCTCGTCGTCTGCGTCGAGGGCAGCCGAATCCGCCCACACACCGTTGACGTAGGTCCCGTTGGTCGAACCGAGGTCTTCGATCCTGAGACCGGTCTCGTCGACGAAGAGCTTGGCGTGATGGCGTGACACCGTGACGTCGCCGAGGAAGATGTCGCAGTCACCACCGCGGCCAACCAAGGTATCGCCGGGCCCCAGCACATAGGTCAGCCCTGCCTGGGGACCGGAATCCACGGTCAGTGCCCAGCCGAAGGCACCGGCGACGCTGCTCCCAGAACCGACCCCTGCCGGTTCTGAGGTCGGGTCGTAGATGACCGTCGGGTCGTGTTCGACGTGCTCGGGCCCATCGTTGTCCGTCATGGGCGTATCGTACCCCAACCCTCGACCATTGATTGAGGGTTTCCCGTCGGGCTACTCGGCCTCGATCAGGGCGCGATAGGCGGCAGCGTCCATGAACGAAGACAGATCGGGTTCGCCTCCCGGGTCGATGCGGGCGAACCATCCATTCCCGTAGGGGTCGGAATTGACCAGCTCGGGGGTGTCCACGAGGGCGTCGTTGACGGCTACGACCGTTCCCGCAACCGGCGCGTACACGTCGTTCACCGACTTTGTCGACTCGATTTCAGCGAAGCCTTCTCCGGCGGCAACGGATCGGTCCAGATCAGGCAGATCGACATACACAACGTCCCCAAGCGCATCTTGCGCAAAATCGGTGACGCCGACGCTGACAATGCCCGTGTCGTCAACGCGGACCCACTCGTGGTTCTTGGTGTACCGCAGATCCTCTGGAACGTTCAACCGCGCCTCCTCGCTGGTGCGTAGCACCTTACCCTGGCGTCTATGGGGGCTCCTAGATCGCGACAGCGTTCCCCGGCCTACGAACCCTCACCCGGCTTCGTTGGCCTTGATCGTGGCGAGAAGATCGCCGAAGTAGGCGATGCCGACCGCGTAGTAGAGCACGATCCCGACCAGGCCCACCACTGCGGAGGCCGACTCCAGCAATGCGAGCTCGAAGCCGACGCCGATGTACAAGCCGACGATGGCGCTGTAAAGCAGAAGGGTCGCCAACTTTCCCATCCGACGAACGTCGAGGCGGGTCACGCCCTTGATCCACCCGTACGAAGCACCGACGGTGATGAGCACCTCGCGAACGATGATCGCCCAACCCAGCCATCCCGGCACAACTCCGGCGATAAGGCCGACGATGACGGCCACTGCGATGGCGATCCGGTCGGCGAGCGGATCGAGAAACTTCCCGAGCTCTGACACCTGGTCGAGACGACGAGCAAGGTAGCCGTCGACCCAATCGGTCGCACCGATCAGGGCGATGAGCAGTCCGGCCAGTCCGATCTGGTCGATGGCGACGAGCCAGATGAACACGGGAACGAGAAGCAGCCGGACCACCGAGATCGCGTTCGGGATCGTCAGCGCGGATCGATCCATCGTCAGGTGACCCGAACGACGCGGAACCTCACCCTTGCCAGCTCTTCTTCCTCAAAATCGACGACGAAGGCGTATCCCTTGGCCTCGGGAAACTCGATGTTGTGGAACGGGCTGACGATGGGGACGATGCTCGTCGCCCCTGGAGGAAGGTTTGGTGGTGCTCCGACGCGCAACTTGCCCTTCGCCTCGACGTCCATTGACTCTCCGTCCTCATCGAAGAGCGATATGGAGATTTCTAGGTCGCGATGGCGCTCGTCTGGATCAACTTCGGCGACCATGGCCAACGCCAGGGTCCGGTGAACGATGGGAAGGGTGCGCGCTGAAATCGTGTCGAATCCACCGCCGAGTACGAACAGCTTTCCACCCTGCACCTGGGCAGCGTCAGCCAGCATCGCCGTGGTCAGCCTCACGGCTCGTCGCCCGAATCGTTTCGGAGACGGGCTTGGAGGTTGATGTGGTCGAGATGGGTGACGCCCATTGCGTCAGACCATACACCGTGGGATCAACAGAAAGACTCGACGACGGGGCAGTCCTACGCCCTCCGGTTCCTCAGATTGGGAGCGAGAGGTGTCTTGCCGAAACTACCGATCAGTCGTCGTCCCTATCCTCTTGACGACGGTCCGCCCTCAGCCGTCGCCGATGCTGGTTGCGCCGCAGTCGCTCGTTGAGGAACAGCCCAAGGACGCCGATCCCGGCGATGACATATGCGACGGTGAACAGCTTGGCGGGGTCGGTGGTTGGCACGAGATCACCGAAACCGACGGTGGTCACGGCCACAACACTGAAGTAGAGGCTGTCGACCCAGCTCCAGCCCTCGAGGAAATGATATGAGACGGTCCCTGTGGTCACGACGGCCAGCGCTGCAGCGGAGATCACCTTGAAGGCGTGCTCGTCCCATACCTCAGCGGCTGCGCTGACTTCCGAATCAGGGTCGATTCCGCCCATCATGGGATGACCCTACCTTGACGACATCTGGATCGGTACCGGTGTGCTCACCGAGACAGGGCGAGCTGTCTCGATCGCATGGATCCGGATACCCGCTGGGCGGTTCCATCTACAGTGCGACCATTCAAGCTACCAGGAGGGTGTGCGATGACGCAGTTCATGATGGTCTACAAGGGTGAGGCCACCGACATGGCCGATATGAGCGAGGAAGAGGGCGCCGCGGTCATGGCGAAGTGGGCCACGTGGATGGAGAAGGTGGGGCCAGCTCTCAGCGACATCGGTACCCCGTTCGGTCCAGCGAGCTCAGTCGTCGACGACGGAACCTCCGGGACGGCGCTGTCGCTCACCGGCTACTCGATCGTTGAGGCCGACGACATGGACTCGGCACGGGCGCTGGCCGACGGTCATCCGTACCTCAGCGAAGGCAAGGGCGACTACGCCATAGACATCTTCGAGCTGATGCCGGTTCCGTTCGAGGAATAGCCACTTCCCCACGATTCCTCTGATTGCTAGGGGGGTTGGCCGCTGGTGGTGTAGGTGTGTCCGAGTTTGCTTTTCCATTGGTGGTCGCCGTTGGGGAGGGGTTGGTGCTCCCATCCCGCTTGATGTCTGATCCGGTGGTCGTGTCGGCACAACGGTGCGAGATTGTCGACGCCGGTGGCTCCGCCATCGACCCACCTGGTTCGATGGTCGAGGTCGCAGTCCGTGGCGGGCATGCGACACCCGGGAAAGATGCAAGTCTGATCGCGGGTTTCGACGGTGCGGCGTTGGTTGGCGGTGGGGCGACGCCGGGTGGTCCCGTTGTAGAGGGGCCGGCCGGTGGCGGGGTCCGTGATCGTGTAGCGCCATTCGGCGTGCTCTTGTTCTGTGGTGACCTGTCTGGCGATGTCAGCAACGACGGGCCCGTAGCCGGCGAGCTCGCCAGGGTGCTCCGTCAGGCCGGCGAGGGTGTCGAGATCCACGTGGAGATCGACCACACCACGGCTACTGGGTTCGGCGCTGTGGGCCTTTCCCATGAGCAGGTCTAGGAATATGTCGGCGCGGATTTGATCCATCGACCGGGACTCGCCTGAGGCGTTCAAGCTCCGGGCGAGCCGATTGATCCGGCGAGATACCGCCGTGACCCGATGCGGTGGCAGGTCCAATCCGAGCAGGTTCGCCGTCCCCGACGTGCTGGCTTCAGCAACCACCCGCCGGTCGCCAACGGCTTGTTCGTAACGGTGTTGGGCATGTTCGGGGTCGGCTTCCATCCCCAACCGGTCAAGACGGGCGCGTAACTGACCCGTGGTCAACCCCGAAGCGTGTTCGATGATCCGGTCCACGGCGTCGCGGGCGACACTCACCGGGAGGTGCAAGGTGCCATCGGCGATCGTTTTCGCTCGCCGCACATCGATCTCTCCCTTTGCCAGGGCTGCCCATACCCGAGGCAGACGCTGCCTCAGTTCCAAAGCAAAACCCAACTGGGCATCTGCAGCGCGCCGCGTCAACCGCAAGGCAACACGAATCTCAGCAGCCGCGGCCTCTCCGCCCAACTGCGGATCGTCATCCTCACTATTTGTCATCGCGTCGGCCACCGAAGCCATCGATTCATAAACCTGGGCGTTGTAGTACGACGCCATCCGTTGCCGGGCTCGCATCACCACGATCTGGTCGTGGGCGGAGACTCTCGTAACGTCGATCCCGCCGAGGCACGCGGCGAGATGTATGCCAGGCTCCAGGTCATCGAGGCCGGGTGGTATCGGGCGATATGGAGCATCGAACATATGTTCGATACTACACCAACCCCCTGACAGGAATCAAGAGATCAACCGTGCCCGACCGACAAGAAATCTGACACCAGGTTGGCGAAGGTCTCTGGCTCGTCGACCCAGGGGTGATGACCTGATCCTTCGATGTTGACGTGACGACCGTCTGGGAAGCACGCCGCCCAGGCATTTCCGGGATTCACGCCGGTCGCGGCATCGAGCTCACCGGTGATGACCAGTACCGGCGCCTCGACGAGCTCGAGCCGGGCCCGCACCTCCCGTCCATGGACCTCGGCCTGCCAAAACAATCTCGATGCGTCCATGTTGGCCGGCTTCATTGTGGCCGCGTGTGCTTGCTCCCGCTCACCCCACTGAGCGTACAAAGCGGGAGCGATTGCACCGAGTAGACCCGGGATCTCGTCGGGGTCCGGTCCATTGTCGAGTCGTCTCTGGGCCGACATCACTGTCGGGTACCAAGGTTCAGCGCTCCGGTTGTTGAGGATCCGTCGGGTGTCGTCTTCGATCTCGTCGTAGAGCCATCGGTTTGGTGCCACCATGACGAAGGCTTGCAGTCGATCCGGGTGCGTCGCCGCGTAGACAAGAGCTGTTGTGCAAGCAGCCGAGTGGGCGAGCATCGTCATCTTCTCGAGGCCGAGGTGCTCGCGAAGAGCCTCAACATCCTTGGCGAGCTCATCGAACCAGTATCCGGCGGCCTTCTCCGGAGGAGCAGAACCCCCGGTGCCCCTCGCATCAGGCACGACCAGCTCGTAACCGCGACTCAGCCCGCCGAGATCTTCGAGGTACTCGGCGTTTGCCCCAGGCCCCCCGGCAAGACAGACCACGGGTGGGCCATGACCGAGACGCCGGTAGGCCATCTGTCTGCCGTCGGCGCCCCACAACACGGGGAGAGCGTCACTGTTCATTTCCAGCCATCTTCGCAGGCAGCCGTCCGGTGGCAAGACGCGGCACAGGCTCTCGCTGCCTGGCCTGGCACAATCGGCGCGCCCACCGCACCCCCTTGACCCAACGAGGCGCCGTCGTGTGTGGGTGTCTAGTCATCTGTGCAGCGGAGGTTTATGTCTCACCAGCTGCGTCTTCGGTACCGATACCACATGGCGGGCCTTTTGGACCTAAGAGTGAGCAGATTCGCTGATATGTACACCGGCAAGGGGAATGGCGATCGCATGCAGCTTGCCACGACCAACCCGCCTTTGGGCTCTGGAGGCCGGTCAACCAGCAGTTTCGACGCCATTCGTCTTGTCGCTGCCTTCGCGGTGCTGGTGAGCCATCACTTCGGTCTCGTCACCGGCCAGCAGCCCGTTGTCCCCGGTTTTGGTTCTCTTGGTGTGTTTGCTGTGACCGTCTTCTTTGTGATCAGCGGCTACTTCGTTGCGTTGAGTTGGGACAGAGAACCCGACCCGCTGCGGTACTGGAGGAAGAGGGCGCTTCGAATCCTCCCTGCTCTCGTGGCTGTTGTTGGAATATCGATTCTGATCATCGGTCCCGCCGAGACGAACCTGTCTTTCGGTGACTATGCGACGGATGCGGCGACATGGAGCTATTGGAGAAACGCCGTGCTTGTGCTTGGAATCCAGTTCGACCTTCCGGGTGTGTTCACCGCAAAGCCCATGTCGGCGGTGAATTTGTCGTTGTGGTCGCTTCCAATCGAGCTGATCATGTACGTATCCGTTGTCATCGCGGGAATCGCACTTCGCAGATTTTCCAGATGGGCGTACCCGGTCCTGGCGACGATCTTTGCGCTTGCTTGGTGGATCATTCCCGGAGACGAATTCGGCACAACGCTGCAGACATTCAATCTTGGCGTGTTCTTCCTCGCTGGTGCCGCGATCTACTCATTCGGTCTCCTGAAGCGCATCACGCCTACTTTTCTGGCAGTGTGCGTGGTCGTTGTCGTCCTCGCTGCGGCCCAAGATGGGCCCCAGACCAAGCTGCTGCTGTGGGTCTTCTTTCCGTTGGTCGTTCTCGGGCTTGGCGCGCTCCCCTCGGCGCTTGGAAAGCGGGTGGCAGCCATGGGGGACATCAGCTACGGCGTATATCTGTGGGCGTTTCCGATTCAGCAGATCGTTATTGCCCACTTATTCGGATTCGTCGGCTTCTGGGTCTCGATGCTCCTCGCCGCAATCGTGACAGCCGCACTGGCGCTGGCGTCTTGGCATTTCGTAGAGCGACCGGCCCTCCGGCTGAGGAACCGCGCCAGCAGCCGACCGGAGGCGGTCCCGGCCAATGAAGGGCAACTCCGGTTGTCCAATCCGAGCCCGGGTAGCACGTAACCCGGCAGCTACGTGGGCGAAGGGGTCGGTCAGCGCCTCGCTCAGGAGCTCAGGCGCTCACCGGCCTCAGAGACGGGCTGGCTCGGCGTGACGCAGTGTCTTCAGGACAGGCCAGCGAAGCGGCTAGTGGAAACGGCGGCGACGCTCTAGGGACGCCGCTTCGTCACCGACGTCGTCACTCCGGATCTGATCGAGTCGACGCTGGACGACCGGATCATTCAAGGCGGCAAAGGTACGACGACGGATGCCGGCACACGCGTACCTCTGGTCGCCTGTTGGCCCGGAGTTGTTCCTAAGAGGAAAGTCTGTGATGACCTGGTGGACTTCTCTGACTTCCTGGCGACCCTGTTAGAAGCTGCACACGCAAAAGTTCCCGCTGGTCTGG